>QKDP01000198.1 GCA_003252055.1 Desulfobacter postgatei
ACAACACCCTGGTTCCCGAAGACCTGCTGCGCTCCATGCTGGGATTCATCGCCTTATATATCCTGATTTTTGTCATAACCACGACACTTTTATCCTCAATGGGTGTGGATCTTTTGACCTCTTTAGGCGCTGTGGCCTCGTGCATCGGCAACATCGGCCCGGGGTTTGGCACAGTGGGACCGGCGGAAAACTTTGCACACCTGCCCCAGACCGGCAAATGGCTTCTGTCCTGGTGCATGCTGGCAGGACGGCTGGAAATTTATACTGTGATTATTCTCTTGGTCCCTGAGTTCTGGAAACAATAGTTTCAACTATGCCTATCCGCTAAACGCACACAATGTTTATTGAAATGGCATAACCTGCTGAAAATATATCTTTTTTAAAATACGCGGTTTGAATCCGACAAGAGATAGATCTGTCATAAAAACTGCAAGTTAAAAAATTTGTGTGCAACATCCGAATAGGCATGGTTTCAACTTCACGCCGGGGAGAGCGTGACCCGGGTATCGTAATAGGGCGTCCCGCTACCCACCGTGCTGACCATTTCGGCTGTGAGCCTGTTCAAGCCGTGGCCGGCTTTGATCCACCCGCCGCGTTCGGTGACCAGACAGTCCCGCCTTGTGGATGCATCGGTGCGAAGCAGGGCTTTCACGCTTCCTATGGGGCTTTTGACCATTACGGGCTGATCGTCTGTAAGGCCCAATTTTTCAGCTTCCGCAGGGTGCAACCGTACTTCCGGCAATGGCGGATGGAAGGGTTCGCTCGGAGCAAATGTAATCAAAGGGTGCGACACTCAACAGGGTGTACGGATAACTTACATCATCATTTTTGAGGACATCCCCATTGAATTTTGTCATGAATTCAAATTTTCCCGAAGGGGTGGGAAAGACCTTGTCAAGGTAAGGAGCCATGGGTTCCGGGATTCGAAAGGGGGTGTGCCTCAGCTCGTCCAGATCGCCTCCCCAGGCTTTGATCGGCGCGCAGATCTCGGCCAGCCAGGCATCGGCGCTTTTGCAGTACCGGTCTTTAAAGGGAAACCTTTTGGCAAGTTCCATGAACATCTGAAATTCGCTTCGGCAGTCGCCCACGGGCTTGATGGCCGGGTTGACCGGACCCACATAGTTATGGCCATAACTGGCCATAACATCGTACTCTTCAAGAAAGGTGGTGGCCGGCAGGAACACATCGGCCAGTTCCGCAGTATCATCCAAAAAGTGGCCGCTGTAGACCACTAACTCCATGCGCTTCAATGCCTCGGCCACGAGTTCGGAATTAGGGGCCATGCAGACCGGGTTGGCAGCCGTTATGTAAACCATGCGAATCGGCGGTTTTTCCGCGTTTAAAAGTTCTTTCCCCACATAGGGCATCAGGAGCGTCCGGCGCTCTGGATTGAGCTGGTCTCCCCAGCATTTCGGATCATAGGGACCGTATTCTTCGAATCCCTGGCTGACCCCTCCGCCTTCCACACCGATATTCCCTGAAATAGCCCCTAAAGCATCAATGGCGCGGATGGTGAAATGGGCGTCTTTGTGGCGGTGAAGCCCCCAGCCCAGAAGGATCGACGTTGGTTTGAAGGTGATCAGCGTGTCTGCGACGTACCCGGCATCACTTTTGGAAACACCGGCAAGGTAACACAACTCATCTACGCTGTAGCGATCAAGGATGGCTTTGTATGCATCGTAACCTGCGCTGTAATTGGAGAGGAAATCAATGTCATGGGCACCCCGGTCGATCAGGATTTTTGCGGCGGCCATGGCCAGATACGCATCCATATTCGGGGCCGGGGCGATATGCAGGTCGGAAAGGGCGGCGCTCCGGTTACGGAAGGGATCAATGGTGATGATCCGGCCGCCTTTTTTCTTTATGTCTTTGATGATGGGAACCAGTCCGATCTGTGTGGTTACAGGGTTCCTGGCCCAGAGAATCATGGCCCTGGAGTTGTAATGGTCCAGAGGATCATGGGAGATGCGGTTTCCCAGGTCCAGGTTCTGGGATGCCTGGCCAGTGCCTCCGCATAGTGACCCGCGCAGGGTGGTGACACCTCCGAACATGTTGAAAAAATACTTATTGAGCAGCTTGAGGGCAGTTCGTTCGCCATAGCCCTGATAGTAGAGAATTGCTTCCGGGCCATCCTCATTATGGATTGTTTTCATCTTTTCGGCAATGACATCCAGGGCCTCATCCCAAAAGACCTCCCGCCAGCCTGACGCGCCACGCATCATGGGCTTTGTGATTCGTTCCTTGCTGTAAACCCGGTCGATGTATTTTGACATCTTGTGACAGGCCAGACCCCGGGTCAGCGGATGTTTTTTCGATCCCGTCAAACGAACTATCCGGCCATCTTCAACCTTGGCTTCAAGCCCACAGGTGTTGGGGCAGTCCCTGGTGCAGGTGGTGATGATTTTTTTGATATCGCTCATATCAGTGCCTTTGCTCTCATGTCCTTCTCCCCTTGAAATGGGTTGTAAAACAATATTGAATGCAAGGCAAGTTGTTAATGGCCGTTTAAAATATTGTCACTTGATAATTTCTATGGTATGGGTTTTTTTGTTCTGAATTATTTAACATCAAGGATTGTAAATTGAATTACAGACACGCCCCTTAAGGCCACAAACCCAGGATTTTCCCTAATGATTAGGAAAATCCTGAAATTAACAATATTAAAAGACAGGATACCGTATGAGCCAGCTACAGCAACTCACTGACCGGATTATCAGCCGTGTAAATGCTAATTTAATGGAGTTCGAGTTTGACACGGCGACTTTTGTCAACCACGCCCTTGATCATGAAAAAATGCTTGAATTCTATGCGTTTTACGGCATTACCTCCCGCCATCCCCTTTATTTTAATTTTAAAAATTCCAATATCGCAGGCAGTTATTTTTTAGGAAAATGTTATGTGGGACGATCCGCTATTTATAAGAGCGACGTCAGGGGAGATGAACTTAAAAGAGAAGGTGAGTGCATAAAATCGGCCAAAGACATCCCTCTGGTTGAGGATGAAATGATCTCCATTCTGGACAGCCTGCTATATAAAACCCTAATCCACAGCAATTCCCACAACCCTGAAAGCCCCGAATTGTTTAGTATCCGGAACACCATTTCCGGTCACTACGCGAACATACATGGCTCTACCCTGGAAGGCTGTTTCCTAGGCCCCTTTGCCACCGTAGATTTAATGAACCTGCATTCATGTATCGTGGGAGAGTTTTCTTATGTTCAGGTTGGAGAGCTTTTTCATCGGAAAATTGATCCCGGCACCATCTGGATCAAAAGCCCCCATTTTGAGTTTAAATACAGGTTTAAGAACAGCATCCTTGAAAATTTTGTAGGGGTGAATGATACCTACCAGCCCCGGGGGGTGATTTACGATTTTGTCAGGGCACGGGATCAGGAATTTGAGCGGTTATTCGAGGTCATGCACTTAGAACCCTTTGAAGTCCCGGGTACTTCTGCAGTCAACCGATATGCCGTGATCAAGGGGAAAACCCGTATTGGTGAAAACGTCCTGGTGGCCCAAAGAGCCTTTCTTCAGAATGCAACCCTGGGAGACGGGTCTAATGCCCAGGAAAATTCCTATGTTATTGATTCCGTGCTGGAAGGCAATTGCATTACAGCCCATGGCGGGAAGATTATCCATGCCGATGTCGGCCAGGAATGTTTTGTGGGGTTCAACTCCTTTTTAAACGGTAGATCCGACGAACGGATTAAAATTGGTGAAGGCTGTATTATCATGCCCCACACCATCATCAACCCAAGTATGCCCATAGAGATTCCTAAAGAACATTTGGTATGGGGATATATCCAATCCCCGGATGACCTTGCCACCCATACCATTTCGTTGGATGCCCTGGCCGAAGTCAGGGAGAGCTTGACTGTAGGAACAATGACCTTTTCAGGAAAAGGTGCTGTGTTTATCGGATCCTTCAAGGATCGGTTAAAAAAGATCCTTAAGGACAACGGGGCATTATATAAGAATGGCGAAAATAGAGGGCACGCCCAGGATGACCAGAATATCTCCTATAATATTATTCAGCCTTACCGGACAGGGGAACAGAAGGGATTGTATCCATCTATAAGAATCAAGCCTTAAAAAGATTAACGATAATTATATTTCAGGCTGTAAAATTGTTTCATTCTGTTACAATTTTCTTGACAAAGCCAAAAGACACCATGTACATATCAATGGTTTTTTCCCGGCAGGGAATTTGACGATAAGCAATCTATAATTCGAAATAGAAAAAAACAAATTGGGGAAGGTATGAGTCAATTCTTTAGTTCCACATTGATCATTCTGCTCGGCGGTTTTTTATCTCTTGTTTTTGCCGGACAGAAAAAATTTTCAAAGGGGATTGCCGTGTTGTTTCTAACCGGTGGGGCTCTTTTAGGAATGCTTGATGCCGCAGGAAAGCTTTTAAATCCAGCCGGGGTTTCGGCATCTTTCAGGTATTTGGATCTCTTTGTTCTTTCCTTTCATGTTGACGGCCTTTCCGCCTTTTTCCTGGCCGTCATATTTGCCGTTTCCATGATGGCCGCCATTTACAGTTTCCACTACATGGAACATGAAGAGGGCGGTATTAAAACCGGGGTCAATTACTTTTTCTTCAGTATCCTGATCGCCTCCATGGCCCTGGTGGTGACTGCCGCCAATATACTGACCTTCATGATCTCATGGGAAATCATGTCCCTGTCCTCCTTTTTTCTGGTGATTTACAGCCATGAATCAGCCGAAAACAGAAAGGCCGGCTACCTTTACTTTGTCTTTTCCCATGTAGGCGCCATGTTCCTCCTTGCCGCATTTGGGCTGATTTACGGTCATACCGGCAGCTTTGACTTCGCCCCCATGGCTGATGTGCCTGAAACAATGAAAATATTGATCTTTGTGTTCTCCTTTATCGGGTTCGGCTCCAAGGCCGGCGTATTTCCCTTTCATGTCTGGCTGCCCCATGCCCATCCCGCGGCCCCCAGCCATATCTCAGCGGTCATGTCCGGGGTGATGATCAAGACCGGCATTTACGGGATACTGCGGGTTTATACGATTCTGAATTTTCACACCCCTGTTTTCGGGTATATCACCCTGATCGCCGGTGTGGTTTCCGGGATTCTGGGGGTGGTTTATGCCCTGGGCCAGCACGATATCAAGCGGCTTCTGGCCTATAGCAGTATGGAAAACATCGGAATCATCCTCATCGGCCTAGGCGTCGGGATGATTGGTGCGGCAACGGGCAATCCCCTGGTAGCTGTCCTCGGCTTTGGCGGAGGCATTCTCCACGTTCTCAACCACTCGATGTTTAAATCCCTGCTGTTCATGGGGGCGGGCATGGTGCTGCACCAGACCGGCACCCGGTCCATTGACGCCCTGGGCGGGCTGCTCAAGGGTATGAAAATTACCGGAACCACAGCTATCATCGGCTCTTTGGCCATTTGCGGCCTGCCGCCCTTCAACGGATTTGTCAGTGAATTCTTCATCTATATGGGCAGTTTCAAGGCCATCCCATTAGGGTCCGTCAGCTTTGCCATGAGTGTGCTTGCAATTATCAGCCTGGCTGTTATCGGCGGGCTGGCCCTGGCCTGTTTTACCAAGGTGGTGGGGGTGGTTTTCCAGGGAGAACCCCGGACCAAGGCTGCTGAAAATGTCAAAGAAAAAGGGTGGACCATGATGGTTCCCATGGGTGTCCTTGCCGCAGCCTGCGTGATCATCGGTGTGTTTCCAAAGGTGTTTATCCACATGGCCCTGAAGGCAGTGCAGGCCCTAGGACTCGACTATGGACGGGTCCCTGTTGAGCCCTTTGGTCAGATGACCTGCAACATCACTTTTGCGGCCCTGCTGTTCCTTGTCCTGGTCCTGATCGTCATGGGCATCCGGTCAGTCTACTACAAGAACAAGACTATCACAGCATCCGGAACATGGGGGTGCGGTTTTACCCAGCCAACGGTTAAAATGCAGTATACGGGATCTTCCTATGCCGGGTCCATTTTAGAATTTTTCAGTGCTGCAGCCCCGCTTTCCGAGGATCATCCGCCTATCAAGGGACGGTTCCCTTTAAAAACCCATTACCACAGCCATGTCAACGACATTGCAGAACTTCACATGAAAAATGCGGTTGTCCGTCCGGTTTTTTACCTGTTTGACAAGCTCAGGTGGATACAGCACGGAGATATTCATCTTTATATCGGATATATTTTGCTGGCAATTGTATTGCTGATGTTTTTTATATGAAAACTGTCAGCAGCTAAAGGCTAATAGGTTTAAGGACTATTCCATGATTCAATCCATTTTACTCTGGCTTGCAGCCATTCTGGCAGCACCGTTTTTTTCAGGCCTGATCCTCAAGATCAAGGCGTTTTTCGGGGGGAAAAAGGGACCGCCCATTTTGATCAATTACTACACCTTGATCAAACTGTTTAAAAAGGGATCGGTTTACAGCAAGAGCACCACCTTTGTGTTTAAGCTGGGTCCGGTCATCTCCCTTGCCGCGTCAATTACGGTTCTCATGTTTCTTCCCATTGCCGGGCATAATCCTGTGTTTTCCTTTAACGGGGATGTGATTTTTGTCCTGTATGTTCTGGGGCTTGGCCGGTTTTTCACAATTGCGGCAGCCATGGATACGGCATCTCCCTTTGAAGGCATGGGCGCGGCCAGGGAAGCGTACTTCCCCATTATCTGCGAAGCAGCCATGTTCATGATCCTGATCTTTTTTTACCGGATCACCGGGGAGTTGCAATTGTCCGCCTATTTTGCGGGCAGCAACACCCAAAGCATGTGGAGTTCGGCAGGCGCACCATTGCTGTTCATTGTAATCTCGTTTTTTATCATCCTTCTGACTGAAAATTCCAGGGTCCCGGTGGATGATCCGGCCACCCATTTAGAACTGACCATGATCCATGAAGTCATGGTCCTGGATCACAGCGGCCCGGATTTCGCGCTTATTGAGCTTGGCTCTTTTTGCAAGCTCATGTTCTATGCCACCATTATTTCAAAAATGATTCTTCCCTTTGAATCCGCCATGTTGGGGTTCCCAATTGTGATGTATCTGGCAGGCCTTCTAGTCGTCTACGTTGCCGTGGGCGTAACAGAATCAGTGATTGCCAGGTATAGAATGGACAAGGTGCCTCAGTTTGTGCTGACATCCTTTGCCCTGGCCTTTTTTGCAACCATCATCACCTTGGAGTTTGTGAAATGATATTCAATCCGGTTGATATAATTCTATCCTTTGTGCTGCTGTCGCTTTTGTTTTCACTCGGTGCCGACCGGGTCCTGATACTGATCCAACTGGTGGGATTCCAGGGCGTCGTGATTTCCATTATTCCCTTTTTCATCGGTGATCATATGACTACCGGCACCACGGTATTTACCCTGGCGACACTGGTTATCCGGGGGGTCATTATCCCTTTGAGTATTTTTGTGGCCATCAGAAAGGGGGCCATCCGGAGGGTGGTCGAGCCCATTGTGGGGTATCATGCCTCCATGTTGTGCGGCCTGGCACTGATTATCGGTGCGACCTATATTTCCGGACGCCTGGATATCGGTTCCGTGAGCGGGTTCAAACTCCTGGAGCCCACGGCCATTGCCCTTTTGGCAACGGGAATGTTTCTGCTCATGGCCCGAAGAAACGTCATTGCCATGGTCATCGGCTATATCATGATGGAAAACGGGATTTACCTGGTCGGGTCGGGCTTATCCGTCGGTACCCGCCATATTGTTGAATTCGGTATTTTGCTGGACGTTCTGGCCGGAGTCATGATCATGGCCGTGATCCTCCGTAATATTAAAAAGACCTTTGACGACGTGGATACGGCGTTGCTTAGAACTTTAAAGGATTAGGGTATGGTTGAAATAGTTTTTCTGACCCCTTTTATTACCGGTCTTGTAGCGTTTTTCCTACCCAAAAGTATTGGCCGGTTCCTGCTGGTGCTGACCGGAGCGGTTCATCTAGTGCTTTCGTTTATGCTGTGGAGAGATCAGCCCCAGGCGGTTTTTGATCGATATTTTGCAGTGACACCCGAAGGTATGCTTTCCCTGCTGGTGATCTCCCTGCTGTTCTTTTTGATCTCCATTTATACCGTGGGCTTTCTCAAAGAAAGCAAGATCCAATCCGAGGGCCTTTTTACCGGCGCCATGCTGGTGTTCCTGGCCACCATGACCATGGTCACCCTGTCCGACCATATCATGGTCTTGTGGATTGCCATTGAGGCCACAACCCTGGCAAGCGCCCCTTTGATTAACACCCATCGCTCCGCCGCCTCCCTTGAGGCGACCTTGAAGTATGTTCTCATCTGTTCGGTGGGTATTGCTATGGCCCTTTTGGGGTCTGTTCTGGTGGTCTTTTCCATGGGCCAGGCAAATGCAGGCACGCCGGTTTCTTTTTCCGCCCTGGCCGGGGTGGCCAAGACCCTGGATCCCTTGTGGCTCAAGGCCGGATTTGTCTTTATCCTGGTGGGATACGGTACAAAAATGGGGCTTGCGCCCATGCACACCTGGCTGCCCGATGCCCACAGTGAGGCCCCAAGTCCTGCATCGGCCCTCTTGTCAGGGGTTCTGCTCAACTGTGCTTTTCTGGGAATTTTCAAAACCAATAAGATTATGGTGGCGGCAGGGCTCGAGGATTTTTCAGGCGGAATTCTCATGGTGTTCGGCCTGTTATCCATTTTGGCCGCAGCTACCTTTATCCTTAAACAAAACGAATACAAACGGATGCTGGCCTATTCCAGTATCGAGAATATGGGCATCATTGCATTCGGAACCGGTGTTGGCGGCTTGGGGCTATACGGTGCGGTCATCTGCATGCTCCACCACAGCCTGATCAAGTCCTCTTTGTTTCTTTCCTCGGGAAACATTCTTTTGGGATACGGGGACCGGCTGATCAAGAATACCGGAAACCTGATCAAAGGCATGCCCCGGACCTTTGTGGCCTTTTTTGCGGGATTTGCCGGGATTGCCGGTTTTCCGCCTTTTGGTATTTTTATCGGGGAACTTTGCATTATTATCGCGGCGTTCAGGGCTGGATTCCACGTGGCCGTCACTGTTTTCATCCTGAGCCTGTGCGTTATTTTTGCCGGATTTGGCAACCAGATCATGAAAATCTGTTTTGAAGAATGCGACACAGTAATCAAAATTGAAGAAAAGGCTGGTATGGTCTGGCCCCAGTATATATTACTCCTGACTTCACTGATCTTGTGTTTCTTTATTCCGGATCCATTGAATCAAACCATATCCGATGCGATAACAGCCATTGGCGGAGGACTTAGATGAGCAACGTTTTTTTACAGATTTCAAACGCCCAGAAAGTCTCCCGGGAAGCTATTCCCCACCTTTCTTTTGATGAATTCCGCAGCCAAGCCCTGGACATGGTGACCAACGGGGGCAAAGTTGTCCAATATTTTGCCTACCCAGACAAGGGCAGTTTAAAACTCATGGCGGTGTTGCGCACCGACAAGCTTTTTGTGGCCGGGTGTGATGTGCCGGACCCCTATCCTTCATTCACCAGGATCTGCGAACCCTTTCACCTGTTTGAACGGGAAATGGCAGAGCAGTTCGGTATCCATCCCCAGGGCCATCCCTGGCTGAAAATGGTCCGGTACCATCCCAACTACTCCGACGGGGTGGCTGATGTGTTTGGCAATGACTATTCCCAGGACATCCCGGGAAATTATAAGTATTACCAGGTGGAGGGCGAGGAAATCCACGAGGTGGCTGTGGGTCCGGTCCATGCCGGGGTAATTGAGCCGGGACATTTCAGGTTCAACTGCATCGGAGAGCGGGTCCTGCACCTGGAAATCCAACTGGGATACCAGCACCGGGGCATTGAAAAACAGCTTCTGGAGGTCCCAGCCAAGCGACTTCCCATCTTTGCTGAAAACATTGCAGGCGATACGACCATCGGCCACAGCCTGTGCATGGCCCAGAACCTGGAGGCACTGACCGGGGTTCAACCGGATCCGGGGGCCCGGGTCATCCGGACCATTGCCCTGGAACTGGAGCGCCTGGCCAACCACATCGGTGATCTTGGGGCCCTGAGCGGTGACGTTGCCTTTCTGCCACCGGCCAACTATTTTGGCAGGATCAGAGGAGATTTTCTCAACCTGTCCCTCTTGATTTGCGGTAACCGGTTCGGCAAGGGCCTGGTCCGGCCCGGGGGGGTCCGGTTTTCCCTGTCCGATGATATAAGGAAAGTGCTCAACGATCGCCTGGCAGAGCTTCGGCCCGAAGTGACACATGTACTGGAGCTTCTCTTCAATGCCGTCACCGTCCGAGCCCGATTTGAGGGATGCGGGTCGGTGAGCCACGAAGATGCCGATCATCTCGGGCTGGTTGGGCCGGCCGGTCGGGCCAGCGGAATGGCCTACGACGTGAGACGGTGTTTCCCTACGGAACACTACCCGCATATAGGCATACCGGAAAATAAAAAAGCCACAGGTGACGTCTATGCCAGGGCTCGGGTCAGGTATAACGAGATCCTCCAGTCCCTTCAGATTGTTGAATCCCTAGCCGCCATCCCCGTGGAAACCCAGTGTATAAACGAGGGCATAGCAAACGACCTGCCGGCTTCAAGCTTTTCCGTGGCCCTGAACGAGGCCTGGCGCGGGGAAGTCTCCCATGCCGTCCTAACCGATGAAAATGGAAAAATCCTAAGATACAAGATCAAAGATCCCTCTTTTCACAACTGGAACGGGCTGGCCATGGCGCTCAGGGACACCGGGATATCGGATTTTCCTTTGAATAACAAGAGTTTTAATCTATCCTATTGCGGATTTGATCTTTAAAAAAAGCGGAGAATATCATATGTTCAGTGTACTGAAAAACAGATTTGAACAAGGATACCGGACCAACCGGTATCCCGAAGAAAAGGTCAAGGTATTTCCCCGCTACCGAGGCAGACCCGTTATCCAGGAGAACATTTCCAGGGAAACCCTTGAAGCCTGTGCAGCATCCTGTCCCCAGGACGCCATAGATGTGCAGAATCAAAAGATCGACATGGGCCGGTGCATCTTTTGCGGAACCTGTGAGAACAACTCCAACGGGCAGATCCAGTTTACCAATGATTATGAAATTTCCACGTCCAAGCGGGCAGACCTGATAACATCAGGAAATCTTCCGGCCTTGGCCGACCACGCCAAGCAGCATTTTAAAAAACTGTTTGGACGCTCCCTGCAACTGCGCCAGGTATCCGCGGCCGGCTGCAATGCCTGTGAGGCAGACCTCAACGTACTGGCCACCCCGTTTTTTGATCTGGGCAGGTTTGGCATCAACTTTGTCGCCTCTCCCCGTCATGCCGACGGGATTGTGGTCACAGGCCCAGTATCCAGGAACATGAAAACAGCCCTGCTCCAGACCTATGAGGCCACACCGGCTCCCAAGGTAGTCATTGCCGTGGGCTCATGCACCATCAGCGGCGGCCCGTTCATTGGAAGCCCGGAAATCACCGAGGGCTTGGACAAAATCCTGCCAGTCGATCTGTTTATCCCGGGATGCCCGCCCCATCCCATGACCAATCTTCACGCGCTGCTTTCCTTTTTTAAGTAATTCGGGGCGTGTGGAAAAAATCCGCCCGGTTGTTATTGTCGGCAGGCATCAATCTGAATGTTCCAGGGAACGCAGCTCGATACAATCTCTTGCCCGTCAAATTAATTGACGATTGCAATTTTTAACAAGGGGCGTTTAATCAATTCAATTGAATACACCGCATGGGTTTACACCAAAGCGGATAGCCGTCCAGACCGGTAGGGTGGGCACGCTTTTGTGCCCACCGGTTCCATAAACTTGAGCCCATCTGATTTATCGTCCAGACACAAACTGTTATACATACAATGGTGGGGAACGCTACGCTTTTGTCCACCCTACCTGGCTTGTATCTTGTCTCTAGTTTCAGATACCTATTCGCTGGCACGCTCAACGTATTCCCGGGTCCGGGTATCAATCTTGATCAGCTGCGCCTCATCCACAAAAGGAGGCACCTGGACTTCAAATCCGGTTTCAACCGTGGCGGGCTTGGTGTCGCCCGTGGCAGTATCGCCCTTGGCCCAGGGTTCGGTGGCAGTGACCCGCAGGATCACAAAGTTGGGAAGTGTGACACCAATGGGTTTCTGGTTATGCAGGAGCACGGTGCACACGGTGTTTTCCTTGAGCAGGTCCACATTTTCCCCAATTTGCTCCTTAGTCAGCATGATCTGCTCGTACGTGGTGGTATTCATAAACCACCAGCCATCCCGGTCTGAATAAAGGTACTCCATATCCGTCTCTTCCAGGTCAGCCTTTTCAAATTTGTCACCGGAACGGTAGGTACGTTCAAACTGGGAACCTGTGATCATGTTCTTAAGTTTGCATTTATACAGGGACTGCCCCTTGCCCGGCTTTTTAAACTCAAAACCGACAATCACATGGGGATCACCGTCAATCTCCAGTTTAAGTCCTTTTTTCAAATCACTGGCTAAATACATCCAATCTCCTTAAAATTAAAAATAATAAAAGCGAACCCAATAAAGCATAATCCGTCATTCTTGGCAAGTTCAGACCAAAAACAACTTGCAATTTTCCCATATTTATAGGAAAATTTGTCGATTTAAATCTAATCATTGCAGGAAATACCCATGATCATCGTTATTGACTTCGGATCCCAGTTTAACCAGCTGATTGCCCGACGTGTCAGGGAAAATAATGTGTACTGCCAGGTGGAACCGGCGGATATCCCCCTTGATAAATTAAAGGAACTTTCCCCCACAGGCATCATTCTCTCCGGCGGTCCTTCATCCATTTATGAAGAGAACAGCCCGACCATCGACGCCGGTATTTTTGACCTGGGCGTACCCATCCTTGGCATCTGCTATGGCATGCAATACATGGTGCATACCCTTGGGGGTACCATTAAACAGGCAAGCAAAAAAGAGTATGGTTTTGCCGAACTGCGGATCAACCCGGGCAATCCGCTGTTCAAGGAAATGGATAACAGCTTCCAGTGCTGGATGAGCCATGGCGACTCTGCAAAAGCCCTTCCCCAGGGATTTGAAATCACAGCGCAGACCGATAACACCCCCATTGCCGCCATTGCCGATTACAGCAGAAAACTGTTCGGCCTGCAATTTCACCCGGAAGTGGAGCACTCCATTAACGGGTCCGCCATGATCCGCCATTTTCTCTTTGATGTGTGCGGATGCGAGCAGAACTGGACCATGAAATCCTTCAGTGAAGGTGCCATTGCCCAGATCAAGGATGCGGTGGGAGACAAAAAAGTAATCATGGGACTTTCCGGCGGGGTGGACTCTTCTGTGGCCGCCACATTGATCCATAAAGCCGTGGGAAAAAACCTGCACTGCATTTTTGTGGACAACGGGCTTTTACGCCTGAATGAAAAAGAGCAGCTTGAGGTCAGCCTTCGGGCCAATCTGGAAATGAACATCAAGTTTGTGGATGCACGAGAAAAATTTTTAACCGCACTGGCCGGAGTTACGGACCCGGAAAAGAAAAGAAAAATTATCGGTAAACTTTTCATTGATGTTTTTGACGCCGAGGCTAAAAAGGATAAAGATGCCCAGTTCCTTGGCCAGGGCACCTTGTATCCGGATATTATTGAATCCAAATCCGCTTTTGGCGGTCCCACTTCGGTCATCAAATCCCACCACAATGTGGGAGGGTTGCCCGAAGAGATGAATCTGAAACTCATTGAACCGTTGCAGCTGCTGTTCAAGGATGAGGTCAGAAAACTTGGCCTTGAACTTGGTATCAACGAGGATCTTGTCTGGCGCCAGCCCTTCCCCGGTCCCGGCCTTGCCATCCGCATTCTGGGGGACATTACCCAGGAACGCTTGGATATTCTTCGCAGGGCCGACGACATTCTTATCCAGGAAATCAAACAGGCCGGCTTTTACCGGAAACTGTGGCAGTCCTTTGCCGTGCTCCTACCTGTGAAAAGTGTCGGTGTCATGGGAGATAAGCGCACCTTTGCCAATTGTATAGCCATCCGTGCGGTCACATCCAATGACGCCATGACAGCGGACTGGGCCAAACTGCCCCACGATCTTCTGGGAAAAATTTCCAACCGCATCATCAATGAAGTGAACAAGGTCAACCGTGTGGTTTTTGACATCACTTCAAAACCACCCGGCACCATTGAATGGGAATAACCCCCCAAGGTCATGTAAGGTACCAGTCAGATATGAGTGCAAACAGACTCGGGGACTACCTGAACCCGGAGGATGATGGGGGATCTGAGGACAACGGGCCAGGTGTTGGGGGTGCAAGTTTCCAGCAGGAAGCCAACACCCTTCAAATAGAGAAATTATCCCAGCGCGTGACCATCATCTCCGTGATCATCCCCTGCATCATCATTGCCATCCTGGTCTTTGTTTACATGGATATCACCGAAAAGGTGGTGGATGTGGACCAGACCCAGGCAAACCATATGGCACAGGTGTCACAGAATCTTGAAACCAAACTCAATGCATTGGATGTACGCATCGCCAAAGCCACCCACGAGCTGGATGAAAAACTGACAGCCCTTGAAGCCAAACGCCAGGCCCTTGAAAACCAGACAGCAAAAATGTCCGCGGCCAAGGTGGATCTAAAGGCAATGGAAGCAGCCCTTGCCAAGCTGGATAAACGGATTAAGGCCAATGCAGACCAGGATAAATCCACCCTGGCTGCCATGGAACGTATTAACCAGCAGCTTTTATCCACCATTGATAAAAACAGTTCGGATTTCCAAGCGGTATCCGGACAGATGAAAAAAGAGTTCCGTCTGTTTAAGGAGAAATTTGACGCAAGACGGCTTGAATTGTCCGCCTACGAAGAAAGAATTGCACAACTGGGCAAGGAGAATAGTCTGCTGGGCAAAAAACTGGATGAATTGAAAAAAGAGACAGCAACATCCATAGACAAAAAATTGAACAAAAACTTAAGTCTGCTCAGGCAGGATCTTGAAAAGCAGATTGCAGACGTTAAAAGGCGCGCAGACGCAGCAAATTCAACAGCAAAAAAGGCAGCAACAGCCGCTGCTGCAAAGGTGACACCGAAACAAGGCCCCCAAAAATCGGCACCCCAGACCCAATCAACAATAAAACCACAAGCGTCCTCCCCCCCTGCCCCCCCAACGTTCACCCGGAAACCGCAAACACCGGGTCTGCCGGTCCATAAGCTGCCCGGCACCAGGGGCATTGCAGAGCACGACCTTTCCAAATAAAAAAATGAGCCTCGCCCCACCACCCTCCAGCGCACGTATCCGGGAAGAAAACCTGCTTATTAATCATTGCCTGGACTTTTCTGCGGCGTACATGGGGATCCAATATATTGGCCGACATGCGGCTGATCATCCGTTCAGCGTTACCCAACAGACCCTGGATGCGCTGTTCTCCGTAATTGAAACCAAAAGATTTGACACGGCCAAGCAAGTCTTTTTTTTATATCATGAGGCAGCCTGTACCCTGGCGGACATGGGTAAAACAATGGAGAACGAAATTACCCTGACCATTGTGCCGCGGCTTGTATCGCTTCTGATGAAAAGCTCGGGAAACCGGCTTCGCGCCCTGGGCCAGGCACTTGGCAGATTGGCGGAAAACAGCCCTGCAGCGGATATGCCAGCTTTCACCGACAATGTCATGCCGTTGGACATTGATCTTTCCAGCCTTGCCGAAAAATTTACAACCCCAGGGAAGATATTGCCGGCCGATACGCAATGGACCTGGAAGGGCAGAAGCCTTATTGCCCGGACAGCAACAAAAATCCTGGGTGTAATCAAATTTGCCACAGCAAGGGATAATATCAATGATATACACCGGGAAGCGGTCTGGATGGACTGGTTCACCAAAAATCCTTTAGAATATGAAAACCGCGTTCCAAAACCGGTCCGCATCCAGGGCAGATATCTGTTTAATATCACGGATGAACTTCCTGCAGGTGGCCCCGGAACAATATACGGCGCCACCTGCATCGTCTTTATCCCCTGCCCGGGTTATTATGAATACCCTAATTTAAAAAATACGACTTCGGAACAAATTAAATCATCGTTTTTCAAATCAGCCCGGACCTTAGGCAGACTGTCATCCCAGGGACTTTTCCATACGGCGTTGATTCCCTTGTTCCATAACCGGGTTCAGCAGGGCCGAAGAAACGACAATGGCAGATATCTATGGGAACATGCCGGGCGTCTGGATCAGTGGCTGGACTCCAGCCGGTTCCCCAATTTTGCCGCATCCGGTTTACGGGATTTTGAACATATTGTTTGCCGGACAAAACCGTTAGATCTTGAACATTATACCGGGGAGTACCTGCTCAGTTTTATTCTGGTGGCGGGCTCCTGTTTCAGGAATAAAGCCCCGCACAGGAGGGGAACAGACAACACGCCTCCCCATGTGGATACCCGGGATCTTTTTTGTCCGGACCTGTTTGAATCGCTTTTGACAGGCGTATGCGAACACTATTTCAAAGGCCTGACCGAATCTGACACCTTTGATCCGGCCCCATTTAATATACCGGCACTCATTGAACAGCTCATAGAAAAAATGGGAATAGATGAACATATGCAGGAAGCGTTAAGGGTGCCGGACCAGGCAGATATGGACGATGAGCAGTTTGAAAAATTCCTGGTGGACCGGGGCGTTACTTTTATACCGGTCAAGGGGAAAGAAGATATTGTACTTTTTACAGGCCCCCATCTTGGCGAATTCAACCAGCCCATCTCCATACCGGAACTCATTGAATTTCTGTTCAAATTTTCCGCATTCTGCGTGGCATCCTGTTATTTAGTGTCCGTGCACGGCTAAACATCATTGCACACGCAACTTATCCCCGGGATGAATGACATGTTTCGTTGACAGCTTGTTAAGTTTCCGCAATCCAGACAGGGATGTATTATATTTTCTTGCAATGGAGGAAAGGGTTTCCCCGGCTTTTACCGTATGATACTTTGAAGCAACCGTATGATACTTTGAAGAAGAAGATACCTGCGTTAATTGCTTTTGGGCCAAAGCACTGTAAAGGGGGGCAAATTTTTTCTGAAAATCCTTATTCTTTCCCTCGGGCACAAGAAGCGTGGAGGTGCCTTGCTCCAGATAATATCCCCGAAGCTGGGGATTATAATCCTTGATGGTTTTGAATGGGACTTCACAGGCCCTGGCGATCATGGATAAAGGCACAACACTTGTTGGGGAAAGTCTGATTTCAGAAAACGTAAATACCGGATAAAAATCCTGGGGCTCCAGATAAAAACCATAGTCTTCCGGGTTAGACATAATCAACTTGACTGCAACCATTTTCAGGATATACCGCTGGGTCTCCAGGGGCAGGTAAAGGGAGAAATAATCCCGGGTCTCCTGAAGTGCTATGGCATTGCTCAGACCATACTCCCCCATGTTATATGCGGACATGGCCAGCAGATACGAGCCAAACTGGGAATAAAGATCTTTAAGATAGCGACAGGCCGCCTGGGTGGCAAAAAACATGTTCCGCCGCTCGTCGACTTTTGAATCAATGCGCAATCCGTATCTTTTACCTGTGCTTTCGATGAACTGCCAGTACCCTACCGCGCCTTTATTGGATTCTCCATAGGACAGAAGCGCACTTTCCACAATGGCCAGATATTTTAAATCCAGGGGAAGTCTTTCCCGTTTTAAAACACTTTCGATGTGCGGAAACCACCGGTGGGCCCGTTTGAGCCACAGTATCACCTGGGGACGATCCCATACGGCCAGCATCATCTCTTTTTCAAGCCGCTCTCTGACTTCGGGGTCTGTATAAGGTATTTTTTCCCCGCAAAGGCGAATATCACCGGAAAAACGAATGGTTTCCAGCAAGTCGGGAATGTGGGTCCGGACAATGGATGGTCCCAATTGGGGTGGTCCGGATTTTTCTTCTGCCGCCAATGTTAAATGTGCGGCAAAAATTGTCAGAAAAACTGTGTAAATAAGGAATCGTTTCATAATATTTGCCCTGTTGTTTGGTGGTTAACGCCTTAGTTTCCCGGAATTGTAAAACCGGTCAAAAAAGATTCAAAGCGATCATTGCATGTCATACTTTAAAAATCAAGGCCGGGAAAATCGTATTTTATCATGGTATCCCTGTAACTTAAAAACAATGACGTTATGTTTTTTCAATGAATATACCGGGTATTTTCAAATGCCATATAATATGCCATAATAATCAATCTTAATTTTTATCGATTTTTTAAAGCAATGAGTTAAAAAACGGTTGATATCTTGATTTCCTTTATAAAAGCCCTGGCCCTTGAAGCCGGTATAATCTGTCTTGAAGACCAAAAGCACTTAACGTGTCATGACCTTGAATTCAAATCAGCAAAAGATATTGTCACGGCAATAGACAAAAAAGTTGAAACGTTTCTGGTCAAGGCAATTCTTGCCCGGTATCCTGACCATGGTGTGCTCGGGGAAGAATACGGCGCTGTTCAGGCAAAAGCGCCGTTCAGGTGGATCATTGATCCCATAGACGGCACCACTTCCTTTGTACACCGGCTGCCCTTTTACAGCATCAGCATTGCCCTTGAAAAAGAGGGGGAACTGGTGCTCGGCGTGGTCTATGCCCCTGCCCTGGGTCAGCTGTTTTATGCTGAAAAAGGCAACGGTGCATTTGTGAATGACACTCCCATTCATGTCTCTGAAACAAGTGAGCTTGACAAGGCGGTCATGGCAACGGGATTTGCATGCCTAAGGGCTGGCTGGCAAAACAACAACCTGCCAATTTTTAACGATATTGTACCCAAACTTCGGGACATCAGGCGCTTCGGATCTGCGGCGTTGGATCTTTGTTATACGGCCCTGGGCAGCTTGGACGGATTCTGGGAAATGAATCTTAATATTTATGATATTGCAGCCGGGACAGTTATTTTAAAGGAAGCAGGGGGTGTGGTTACGGATTTTACAGGCGGCCGGCAATATCCGGAAAAAGGTATTGCTGCGGCAAACAAGGTGTTGCACAATGAGCTGATCCGTATTCTGACAGGATTTTGCGCATCAGCATAAATTATACTTTAACGAACTTATGAAATTCATTTTCGCTTTTATATTTATTTTAAGCCTGACAGCCGGCGGCGCCTTTGGATACTATAGCCATTACGACTGGGTTGGATATACCATCACCTTTGCTGTCAGCGGATTTATCGGTTCCAGTATCATTGCGGTACTTTTTTCATATCTGTATCTTTTTCAAAAAGACAGTGTTGAGCAGGTGCCCGCACAGCCGGACAAAACAATCGGTCACCAACAGGAAATCAAGAGAATAAAAAGATGAATATTCAGTGGTTTCCCGGCCATATGCTGGAGACAAAAAATCAGCTTAAAAGTTCCATTGCCAGGGTGGATGCCCTGCTTGAGGTGGTGGATGCAAGGTTGCCGCTGTCCAGTTCAAACCCTTTTTTAGAGCGGATTGCCACGGGCAAAAACCGAATGAAAGTACTTAATAAGGCGGATATTGCCGACCCGGAGGTGACACAAGCCTGGCTTGAATATTTCAACCGGGACATGAAATGTCCGGCTGCAGCCATCTGCGGGACCCGGCTGCAAGAGGCCTCACAGGCCCTGGAATCCCTGGTATCACAGGTAGACAGGAACCAGGCAAGGAAGGCCAAAGTCATGGTGGTGGGTATTCCCAACACCGGGAAATCCACGATTTTAAACACCCTGGCCGGCCGGAAAGTGGCAAAGACCGGGAATGTCCCGGCCGTTACCCGGCACCAGCAGCGCACCAGCCTTAAAGGCAATATTGATATTTACGATACCCCGGGTATCCTGTGGCCGGTGATTGAACCCAGGCAGCGCGGACTTGCCCTAGCTGTGTCCGGGGCCATCAGTGATACCGCCATTGACTACCATGAAATCGCCAATTTTGCCGCACAGCTTTTACTGGAAAGATACCCGGCCTGCCTTGTTGAGCGTTACCCGTTTTTAAATCCGTTGCCCGGAGCCCCCCAGGTTCTTATCGAAATGGTGGGCAAAGCCGGTGGATGTCTTAAAAAAGGCGGATACGTCGATTTTCAAAAAGCATCACAACTGATCATCAAGGATCTTCGATCCGGCAGGCTTGGCCGGATCAGTTTTGAAACACCAAAGGATATAAACGAAAACTATGACACAGACCAATAAACTTCGCCACAGGCTTCGGGCTTTACTGTTTGTTGCCGCCTTTCTTTATTTCGCACCACTTTGCCATGCACAAATTGCCGAACTGACTTTTCAGGATGAACAGTCCCAACAATGTATTGCCATTGTCAATGCCCTTGAGCGGGATCATTTTACCGGGAAAACACTGGATAAAAATATGTCCGGCCAGGTGTTTGACCGGTATATCAAATCCCTGGATCCGGGCAGGCATCTGCTGACCCAGGCTGACCTTGATGCGTTTGAGCCGTTGAAACAGCTGATGTACAAATATCTGAAAACGGGAAACCTTGGACCGGCCTTTGAAATTTTCAACCTTTACCAGTCCCGCAACGAACAGCGCCTTGAATATATTCTCGAACTTGCCAAATCCTGGCAGACCCGGATTGATTTTACCGAAAACGAAACCCTTGTCATTGACTATGAGCATAAACCCTTTATCCGGGACACGTCAGGCCTTGAACCCCTGTGGAAAAAAGAGCTGAAAAACCATATCATTAATTTAAAGATAGACAAGACTGCGGATGACGAAATTTCCGAAACCCTGAAAAAGATCTATTCCAACCGGTTGTCCCGCCTGTCCCAAACACAGTCCCGGGATGTATTCCAGATCTTCATGAATGCCGTCACCATGTCCTTTGACCCCCATTCCCAGTATTTTGCCCCGCGCCTGTCCGAGGATTTTGACATTCATATGAAACTGAGCTTAGAGGGCATTGGGGCGGTGCTGCAAAACGAATATGAATACACAAAAGTGGTCCGGCTAATCCCAAAAGGTCCGGCAGACAAATCCCAGAAACTTGCACCTGGGGACAAAATCATTGGCGTGGGCCAGGGCCGGGATGGAGAGATCAAGGATACCATTGGCCAGCGCATTGATGATGTGGTTAAACTGATCCGGGGGCCCAAAGATACTTATGTGCGGTTAAAGATCATTCCGGCCAGAAAATCCAATGTAACCGCCACCATCAATATCAAACGCGACGAGGTGAAACTTGAGGAACAGTCCGCCCACAAAAAAGTGATGGACGTGACCTCAAACGGCCGGACATATAAGCTGGGCATCATTGAAATTCCCAATTTCTACATTGATTTTGACGCCTTTCACAGGGGGGAGCCGGACTACAAAAGCACCACAGCGGACGTGACAAAACTGCTGCAGCAGTTAAAAAAAGAGAACATTGACGGGTTGATTATTGATTTAAGGGATAACGGGGGGGGATCGCTTAAAGAAGCCAATGATCTGACGGGGCTGTTCCTTAAATATGGACCCACGGTACAGATTAAAACAAAATTCAGGGTATCGCGCCTGTATGATGAAGATCCAACGATTGCCTATACCGGGCCTCTTATGGTGCTTATCAACAGGATGAGCGCCTCGGCCAGTGAAATTTTTGCAGGCGCCATCAAAGATTATCACCGGGGTATTATTGTAGGCACCCAAACTTTTGGCAAGGGCACGGTTCAGGAACTCAAACCCTTGGGAGATGGACGACTGAAGATAACCTCTGCCAAATTTTACCGGGTCTCGGGTAAAAGCACCCAGCACAAAGGCGTTGAACCCGACATCTGGTTCCCCCCAATTTACAGGACCAAAGATACCGGAGAAAGCGCCCTCGACGGTGCCCTGCTCTGGGACCATATTGATGCCACCCGTTATTCAGCCTATATGTCTTTGCAGCCCATGATCCAATCCTTGGATGATGCCTATAAAAAAAGGGCTGAAAAATCTTTTGGCATTAAATATCTCACCCAACGGATTCAATTGGCAGAATCTTTGAGTGAACAAAAAAACCTCTCCCTGAATCTGGCGGACCGGCTAAAAACAGACACCGCCTTGAACAATGAGGAGCTGGCCCTGGAAAACAATTACCGGAAACAGAAAGGGGAAAAACCTCTGACAACCCTGGAGGACATTGACCCGGAAAGAAAAGAACTCAAGGAAATCCTGACAGACCAGGCCAGGTACATTGCTGCAGATTTTGTTACGTTAAGCCGTAAATACGGATATAACTGGCAGTAGCATCTGATTTTTATATGGGTGGATGGCTATGAACAGAAAACGCATACTGCGCATTGCTGTTTTTTTTGCGGTAACCGTGACCGTCTTTGCCGTGGCCCTGCCCTTTGCCATTACCCCGTTGATCAATACGGAACAGGTCAAAGCGCGTCTGACCAGGGCTCTTCAGGACAGAACCGGCATTGAAATCCGGTTTAATGAGTTAGCGTTTATCCTCAAACCCCTGCCAGGTATCTGCTTAAAAGAAATATCGGCGCAGATTGACCCAAGAAACCAGGTGACACTCCACAAAGCACTGGTGGAACTGGACCCGGCCCAACTGCTCAATTTCAAGACGGCCGTAAGGCGCATCACCCTTCAATCCCCTGAACTGATCAGGAATAAGGCGGTTGCCGGCGAAAATAAATCCATAGAGACATTGGATATTGCCACTGCCGTGCAGAATGGATTTGATGAATTACTTGGTCTGGTCCCTTCAGATACGGATCATCTGGATATTATTGTCACCAATGCCCGGTCCAATTATTTCAACGCCATGGACTGCCGGGTTCGTATGATTGGCCGGACACGGTCTGTGAATATCAAGGCGCAGATATCAGGGCTTCGGCTGGAAACCCACCATATTCCAACGCTTGAATCCACACTCAAAGGCCGAATAACAGGTCTTGATATCCCTCACATGTCAGTGGTCTGCCGTCATGATGAAAACACCTTTCTTGCCGGCAAATTGAAAATCGCATCCCTTCAGGCCGGTCTTGAAGCACCCAAAGACCACTGCATTGAAACAAAGGAATTTGACCTTGATTTTGACCTGTCAAAGGACAGGGTAACCGCACACCTTGCACCTTTGGCACTTGTTTATCCCAAAGGGCGCGTTGGAATAGATGTATCACTTTCCCCCGGACAAGGCGCATCAAGCATTGAATTTGCCGGGGAGCAGATTGATATCAGTCAGGCAAGACAGGTGTGTCTGCCACTTCTTGACGGACTTAAAACATCCCAAAGCCTGTTTGACATTCTCAGGGCAGGAACCGCCCAAAAGATTACAGTGGGGTTTAAAAGCAACGACATACATCATCTGTTCAACGCAGAAAACCTTTTCATAAACGGCTGGGCAGAATCTGCCACAGTTAAAATTCCCAATGTGCCCATCATTGTTGACAATGCCTCGGGCCGGGCAGAGATGACAGACGGTGTGCTGAGCATTTATCCCAAAGGCGGCCATGTGGGAAAAACAGTTGTCACCGGCGGAGACCTTGATATCAATCTGATTCATCATCACGATGTCCCATTTTCAGGCCAATTCCCCCTAAAGGTCGATTTAGGAGAACTTCCCGCCGCTCTTATCTCCCTGTTACCGGATACGACCCTTGCCCGGGAAATGTCAAAGATATCCGCGCTGACCGGCCGGGCAGATGCGGTTCTTGAGCTGAATAAAACCCAAGCCTACAAAGACCTGGATGTCAAGGTAACCGCAAAAAACATCCAGGCAAACGGAAACTACCGGCGCATGCCGTTGCCTATCCGGATTGACCGCGGCTCTTTTCTTCTGGACAAAGGCGAGGTCTTTGTGAAAAACATGTCCGGTGCCATAGGAAACAGCAGGATATCAAACCTTAATGCCGGTATTGATACCAGGGGTTCCGTACCCATGAGTATAAAAAGTATGGCCGCAAATATTATTCTGGAACAGGCAGCTCCCCTGGTTGATCTTTTCCCCGGGGCAAGGGAAAAGTTTGGCCCGGTTAAAAATTTTTCGGGAATCATGGACATTAAAGACATTAGGTTTCAAGGCCCCATGTTCTTGCCCAACCAGTGGCAGATTCACATGACAGGCCAGGTGAATAAAGGGGCCGTCATCTTTTCCGACAATACCCAAGGGATATCCGATCTGTTCTGCAAATTCAGCGCAGCCCCGTCAATAATAAAGCTGTCGGAAATTGTTTGTACCATCAAAGACGGCACCTGGCTTGAAAAGAACATTTCGCCCGAATATACCCAAAGTATTGTCCTGCCCCTGACATTGACCCGGGGACAGTTTGTGAAACAGGCAGACGCCTGTCTGTTTCAAGGGCAGTTACGCACAATATCAGGTGCAACGGTATTCTTCATGATAAACGGTCCTGCCATAGACAAAATGACCCCATCAAAAGTGCAGATAGAGGACGGGGAACGAACCCATGCAGATGTGACCTTTTACAAAAAACCGGATATGCCCAAACTTAATTTTTCCGGGCAACTGGATAAAACAACCCTGGAAAACATGCTTTACCCGGATTCGTTTCTTTATCGGGAACTTCAGGAGGTGACCGGTAAAAATGCGCTAACTGTTTCAACGGATGAAGCAAGCAATATCACCATCTCTGCCAGCACGCTTAATCTTGATCCCCTTTTGTCCCTGCAGAAAAAATCTGCACCTGCCCGCCCTTTGCGCCCCCTGGTAAAACAGAAACATATTTTTCTTAATGTCGACACGTTGAACTATGACCAGCGTGTATACCAAGGGGTTCAGGCAAAGGTAACAATTCATCAACCGGCCACGGATATAGATATCACCCATGCACTTCTTTGCGGCCTTGACCTTTCAGGCCGGATAACCATTAATCACACCGGCAGCAGGCCCTGGGTCTTAACCCGCGTTTTTTTCAAGACGGATAAGGCAAAGCAGTTGTCACGTTCAGTCGATTGCTTAACAGGCAGTCAAAATCTTATTGAAGGAAGTTATACCCTGGCAGGGGAACTATCCGGCTCTGCACAGACCCTGACCCTGGTAAAATCAAAACAGAACGGCCATCTTAATTTTAAGGCCCAGTCCGGCCGTATATATAAAGCCACACTGCTTTCCAGGCTTTTATCAGTTGTCAATATCCTTGGAGACACTGACCTGCAGCAGCAGGGGTTCGGATTTAAAACATTCACGGCCGATGCAGACGTAAAAGAGAGTGTGGTGCATATAAAAAATGCCTTTATTGATGCAGACAATATGGCCATTATTGCCGAAGGATGGGCAGATCCGCTAAAGGATACCCTGGATATCACCTTTCTGGTGGCCCCGTTTAAAACCATTGATACCATTATTAAACATATTCCGGTTGTAAACGCGATTTTTAACGGCCGCCTCGTCTCTTTTCCCGCCAGGGCCTATGGAAAAATATCAGACCCCACTGTGGTTCCCCTTCATCCGTCCGCAGTGGGAAAAGGATTGCTCAATTTGCTGGAGGACCTTGTCAAAACGCCCGGCCGCCTCATTGACGGAGTGAAAATAAAATGAAAAACAGCCCTGACATATTTTCACAAACATTTAATTTACCCTATTCCGCTTTAACCATCGGCGGAAGGGTCAAAATGGACTGGCTTTTAAATGTATTCCAGGATGCAGCTTCAACCCATTGTCACGCCCAGGGAGTTTCCGGGTTTGACATGGCTGAAAAGGATCTTAAATGGGTGGTGGCCCAATACCGGATACAAATTCACAAACCCATTGACTGGATGACGGCTCTGGTCATTCAGACATGGCGGGCACCCTGGAAAAACCTTTATGAAGTCAGACAGTTCAGACTGGTGACAGAACAGGCACACGCGTTGGAAAATCCCTGCCCTCTGGTGACCGCCTCAAGTATCTGGATATTAATAAAAGCCGCAAACAACAGGCCGGTAAGGCTGGCCCCGAATATGCCGCCCTCTTTGATGAAGCACCCTGCGCAGGAACCTGCTGAACTGATCAAACCGGATGCAGATCTCGCCCATGTTGACCATGAGCGCAGCTTTCCGGTTCATTTCCTTGATCTGGATCTCAACGAGCACGTAAATAACCGGGTGTATGTCAGATGGGCAGTGGAATCTTTGCCCGGCACGTTAAACTTTGAATATACCCCGGTGAAATGTGACGTGATCTATCAAAAGGAGGCTCTGCCCGGAGATACCGTGCAAAGCCGCATCTCAATGAACTTTGAAAAGGACCTGCTCTTCACAGACCATGTCATTGTCCGTGGGTCTTCAAAGGAAAATCTGGCCCGCCTGATGCTCACCTGGAAAAAAACAGGCACTCAAAGCCTGTTTCACATAAAAAAATGACCGTTGAAAAAGCATACCGGAAGGCCTTGGGATATCTATCAAAAAGTCCTAAAACCATCCGGCAGATGAAAGAATATCTGGCAGATAAAGGGTATGACGCAAATATTATCGAAAAAGTTGTTGCGCGGTTATTGAGTTTTAATTATCTTGACGACAGAGCATTTGCACGACAGTTTATTGAAAGCCGAATCCGTTACAAGCCGAAATCCGTTTTTGCCCTTGGATTTGAACTGCGCAAAAAAGGAATTTCCCCGGCACTGGCAAAAGAACTTTTAACTGCATATAAAGATGAGGAACTGGCATTAAAAGCGGTTGAGACTAAAATGCAGTCCTGGAACAGACTGGATGAATATGAATGCAGAAAAAAAATGATGAACTATCTGCGTTACAGAGGGTTTGATTACAGCGTGTACCAGACGGTATGGCAGAAAATTCAAGCAGAGTCCTAAAAAAACACACGCCCCATGACTGCATAAATATTTTGCGAGTTTGACACTTTATTTACAGAATTATTGTGAACTAAACTTCATGATAAGGATTCACTTATGGTTGGAAGAAAAAGAACCATTGAGCGTCGAAAAAACAAACGATATAAAGCGATGGAAGGTGCCTACGCAGCCATCACTAATTCGAACAAGCTTGGTCAAATCATCGATATCAGTATGGGCGGACTGAGTTTCAAATATATAGACACCGAAAACGAATCAGAAGGACCTGAAAAGAGAAACGAAGAGTCGATTTTCTTAAGCAGCATCGGATATTATGTTGGCGATCTTCCCTTTCAAACCATTGCCGACTATAAAATAACAGATACGCCGTCATTCAGTTCAATGGTAGTCAGAAAGCGCCATGTCAAATTTACCGATCTGACGTTTAAACAGCTGTTTGACCTGGACCATTATATGAAAAATAATGTGTCAGAAGAGATAAAACCGCTTCTAAAGGAATATAAATCCTGAATCGTTACTTATGCACAATCAGTTAATAATATCTGTATTTATCCCTATTTTAGCTTTATCTTTCAGGGCCGACAGCCATTGAGAATAATAGGCCTGCTCTTTTTGGGCTTGAAGTTGCTGCTTAACTTTCTCAAGATTGTCGGCAATGGCAGCTGCATCAGGTACCTGTTTTTCCTTCAGGCCGATAATGTAAAATTTCCCAGATGCTTCAAGGACTTGTTTATAGACTGGATTTTTGTCATCAAGGGTAAAGGCGGCTTGTGCAATCGCTGCTGATCCGGCAATACCGGGAACAGCGTCATTGCGGGTAAACATCTTACTGGACTCAACCTTAAGGTGATTGTCTTCGGCAAGCTTCTCAAGGTTTGGGGCGTCATTGCCTGCTTTTTCAAGCATTGACTCAGCGGCTTTTTGGGCTGCCTGTTTTTTCAGGCCGGCAGTTAATGTAACGGCAATTTTATTTTTTACATCTTTATAGGCAAGCAGCTTTGGCTCTATCTTTTCAAGCACATGCATCAGGTAATAATTATTTCCGATTTTCTTGACTTCACTGATCTCATTATCAACCAGGGAAAAGGCTGCGGAGGCGAACTCACCGGGATCTGAAATGCCCATACCTTTAAGTTCCGTTCCCCGGGCAGTAAAGGCCGGGGTGCTTACAGGCTGTTTAGCTGCAACCAGGGTGACCTGTTCAAAGGAATCACCGTCAAGCACCGCATCATAGGCATCCTCAGCCTTATTATATGCCAATTCCTGCATCCGGCTTGCAGCCAGTTCCTTTTGGATCTGTGCTTTGGCAGTCTCAAAAGGCGTCACGGTTTCAGGTGTTTTATCTGTCACCTTAATAATATGCCACCCGAAACGGGTTCTTACAGGCTGTGAGATATCACCTGCTTTCATGGCAAATGCGGCATCAGCAAAAGGTTTTACCATACTGGTTTTGCCGAACCGGCCCAGGTACCCGCCACTGGCGGCGGACGGTCCCTGGGAATAGGTCTTGGCAAGTTCTGCGAAATCCTCTGCCTTGACTGCTTTCTCATAGACGCTTAAAGCCTCTTCTTTGGCCCTGGCCACGGCCTGATCATCCGCGTTTTCATCCACCTTTATCAGGATATGGCTGGCTTCAACCTGTTCCGGCGTAGTAAAACGAGCCAGGTTCTGATCGTAAAAATTCCGGATCGCAGTTTCTTCAATCTTGACCTGGTCCTCAAAATCCCCGGGCGCAAACACAAGAAATGCCACTTTGCGTTTTGGCTCAGACATGTACAGATCATGATGGGCGTCATATTGGGCACGGATCTGCTCTGCGCCGGCAAAGACATCAGAAAATGTTGCCGGATCAATCAAAATATAGTTAATACCGACCTTTATGTTGTTAAAGGCATACCAGGCTTGGGCTTCCTGATTTCCTACGGTTATGCTGTTGATCACCATGCGCTGGAGTTTGGTATTCCTGATGGTGTTGCGCTGCATCGCTTCAAAGGTTTCAGGGGTCATGGCGTTCTGCCCGAGCACCCGCTTGTACAGGTCCATATCAAAGACACCGTCTCTCTGGAATGCCTTGATTGACAGCAGATCCTGTTTGAGTTCCTCGTCCGACACGATGATATTTAACTTTTCGGCCTCAAGTTCCAGAATCTTTTGATCAATCAAACTGTTCACTGCAAGCTGCTTAACATTCAACGACTTTATCAAATCGTCATCCAAAGAGGAGCCGAACTGCTGCTGAAGACGCTGGATCATGCGCTGATAGGCATCACGGTATTCCGCCAAAGTGATGGCCTGGTCATTAACCGTGGCCACCTGATTGTGCTTGCCGGCTTTCATACTGCCAACACCTAGAAACACAAACACAATAACAATAATGCCCAAAAAAAACTTTATAATCCAATTTCCCGTGTTTTCACGAAGGTAACGCAGCATTCCTGATTAGCTCCTCGACCCTGTTCAGTTAATTTAAATATTAAATAAAAACATGGAATAATATCGTTTCACACTGACTTGTGTCAATAAATATCCTAAGCGTGCACCCTTAATCGGTTAAAAAACATTTTTTTGTATTGACACGCCATGCTGTTTCTATTATACATCTACCCACTCTTTTGTGGGGCTGTAGCTCAGCTGGGAGAGCGCATGGCTGGCAGCCATGAGGTCAGGGGTTCGATCCCCCTCAGCTCCACCAACTTCTTAATAATTCCAGTTAGTCACAACGCAAAATTAAATGATGTAACCCTCCTTTGATCTTCAGTCAGCCCGATCTGCTTGAACATATCAACCCAATCTTCTTTGGTCAATTGATGTTGCATGATTACACTACTCCTTTATTATTAAATTTCGATTTCTGCCACGGCCATGACAATGACAGTTTTAAAGTGTGAACCAGTTTTAAAGTGTGAACCAATAGACGGGTCAAGAATTTTATTCTTTCAAATCGGTATAAATAAGTATAGGAATTATAAACGACCACAAGAACACTCCAGTACTTAAACTATACATTTTCATGGTCGGAGCTGATGTCATGTCTGTAGCCGGACGTGTCGCACCGGATTTGGAAACTACCAGGATTATTTTATGAAAGGAATGGATTACAATGTCATTTGACTCAGTTCCAACTCGTGGCAGAACCCTTGATTATGCAGCCGGGGTATATGATATCCTGGAACCCTGGGTCATGTTCGGGCAACAGTCAAAAATTAATGTAGAGGTTATCGATGCACTAAATCTTCAAAAAGATCACCGGGTACTTGATGTCGGATGCGGGACCGGTGTTGTGACAAGAGCCATTGCCGACAGACTCTCAAAAGAGGACAATGGTATGGCCATGGGAATAGACGCGGCTGGTAAAATGATTTTGGGTGCCCGAAAAAAAAGAGGCGCGGATAATTGCCGGTTTGAAACAGCGGCTGCTGAAAATCTGCCGTTTAAAGATGAAAGCTTTGACAGTGCAGTTTCTACGCTTTTTTTTCATCATATTCCGCTGGATTTGAAAGAAATTGCGTTCAAAGAGATATTTCGTGTCTTAAAACCGGGCGGACGATTGGTGGTCTGTGATATGCACATTCCTGAAACGGCTTTTGGGTGGCTTGTGGCACATACTTCCAGATGGATACTATTTCAACCTCAGATCGGTGAAAATATCCGCGGTGTGCTTCCCCGCGTTATCGAGCAGGCAGGGTTTACCTCGCCTGTGTTAGAAAAAACCTATCTTGGCTATATCAGCCTGTTTACAAGTTTTAAACCGGAAACATCATAAAATCAGGCAGCCAGAGGAGATCAAATGCCCGTATGACAATAGATTTTCAACATTTCTCTATGATACAGGAAGAATTGAAGAACGGTCTGATTCTGTTTTGGGAAAAAGCGGCATACATTCTTTCAGACAGTGGGGTGGAACTTGTGGTTCCCAAAAAAGATGACATCCGCCCGGAAGATCATTTTTTTTCCCTGCTGTTTTTATTTGCCTATGTGAAAGCCGGCATTGATCGGCAAAAGCGCCTCCTGTATGTGGCAGCCAATCAGTGCCTGAGAGGCATGGTAACCGGATGTGACAACCTGCTGGATCAGGAGTATAAGGTCACCCTTGAAACCGGACTTCCCAAAGAAGCGACAATATTCAGGTCTGTTCTGGATATTATGGTCTCTGACCGGGTTTTAACAGAAATCATGTTTCATGGATTTTATACGGACATTTTTACACTGGACCAGGTTAAATCTTCGGGTAAAATTTCCCTGGATGCACTGATTAAAAGCGGTGCCCAGGAGGCTGGGGAAGAAAAGGGAATTTATGAAATTTTGCCGGCTAAATCCGTTTTAAATGATATTCACAGCATCAAAACAGGCCTGTTGTTCCAGGCACCATGGGCGCTGCCGGATCTGTTCGAAGACAAACTGGATGTAGGCAATTGTGAAAAAATAAAAAAAGCGTTGTTCAGTATTGGACTGGGCTGTCAGATTTTAGATGACCTGGTGGATCTGATTATCGATTTGAAGATGAAGCGCCATAATTACGTGGTCTCCCTTTTTTATGAATCTCAAAAAAAGGCATGTCTAAAATTCATCAACACAATTCGTGAGAATGGAAAAACCATTGATGAAAAAAGGTTGATTTCAACGCTACAGCAGGAGTATCCGGATTTGTTCCGGTCCGCTGCGCATGAGGCTGAAAGCGTCATCAAATCTGGGTGCCGGACATTGTTCTCCGGCGAGCAAGAATCAATGATCTCATTTTGCGTTTCATTTTTAATCCAACGGGTCGGCGCACAATCCTATTTTGAAAACCATTAGGTTGAGGTACCTCTGAAATGAATTTTTCTCTGTGGGTGAGCACGGCAGTTGCTTTTCTGGTAGTGAATCGGCGTACTACTTTTATCTTATGCTTTTTGATCAGCTTTGCCATCGGAACCCTGGTCTTTATTATCAGCCTTGCCAACGGGATATCGGATATCATGATCACCAATTCGACCGGGATGTATTCAGGCCAGATTTCCGGCAGGAACCTACCTTCAAGTATCAGTCCGCAAGAACTAAGAAAGCCTTTTGTAAACGCCGTCCTGCAGCGATTCCAAATCCCTGCGACGGTTATCCACCAAGATAGGGAAAGGCCTTTGGATCTTGTGGCTATTTATCCGGATCAGGAAAAAGCCCACAGTTTTTTTTACAAAAAGGTCGTAGCAGGCAGATTCCTTTTAAAAGGACAAAAAGAGATTTTATTAAACCTTGAAACTGCTGAAAGGATCGGTTCACGACCGGGCGATACGATCATTGGACAGATTGGTGCTCATCAATATGAACTGAAAGTCGCCGGCATTTTTCAGACCGGGATTGACAGCCTGGACCGGGCTCTGGCATTTTGTCCGGTGTTTGAAGGCCTCATTCTGCCGGAAATATGGCAGGCAGCTATTTTTATTAAAAGAGGAACCGATCTTTCATCTGCCATGTCGGACTTTTCTCGGTTCGGTTTAAAGGTAGACGGATTGAAGCCCTGGACTCAATTGATGCCGGATTTGACACAGCTTCTGGAACTCAACAACATCTGTGTTAACATTCTGGTGTTCATTGTTCTCGGCGTGGTGTCCCTTGGATGCGCCGGTTCGTTTGCGATTTTTGTTGTCAGCCGCATCAAGGAATACGGTGTGCTGCGTGCAATGGGCGTGACAGGACTGGAAACCGGGATATTGATCTGCCTGCAGGTGGTTTTAATGAATGTGATCGCTTCGGCAGTCGGTGTACTGGTCGGAATGCTTGCAGTATGGAGCTTTGGCAGGGTTGGCATTGATCTGTCGGTATGGACGTCTCACAATAGATACTTTGCGGCGACTGCATTGATATTTCCAAGACTGAGTATCAGTGCAGCAGGCATCCCGCCTGCCGTATCGTTGGGATTTTGTTTTATCGCCGCTGCCTGGCCGGTCTGGCTTGTTACAAGCCAAAAGACCTGTGATATTATATCAAAGGGTTAGAATCGGACATGATTCAGTTGAAAGATCTTTCTAAAATCTACGCCAGGGGCAAAGCCGCCGTTACCGTTTTGTCTGATGTGTCGTTCAGCGTTAAAAAAGGGGAGTTGGCACTGATTTTAGGCAAATCAGGCTCGGGAAAAACAACACTGTTGAATTGTATCGGCGGACTTGATCTGCCGCAAAAGGGAAGCGTGAACTGCTTCGGAATAAGGGTAGATAAACTTTCAGGCAGAAAACGGAACAACTTCCGACGTCAGCAGCTGGGTTTTGTTTTTCAATCCGGAAATTTAATAACCAGTCTGAGTGCCCGGCGTAATATTGAATTTCCGCTTATATTGAACAAATATTCCAGCGCACGGATTCAAGACAGGGTGGCCTTTTTGGTGAATCGTCTTGATCTTGAAGATGTTGCGGATGCAATGCCGTCTTCTCTGTCCCGCGGCCAGGCGCAAAGGGTTGCTTTTGCCCGGGGGGTTGCCCATGGCCCGGGGCTGCTTCTGGCAGACGAACCCACGGCCAGCCTGGATACCCGGACCGGGCTCGAACTGATTCGCCTGATGAATGCGCTTTCAAAAGAGGAAAAAATAACAATGATTGTGGCTACCCATGACAAGGAAATCATTCCGTTTGCCGATTTGATTCTGCATCTTTCGGACGGGCAGATAAAAGGAGAAGAAGGATGAAAGCAAAAATTAGTAAGATTTTATTAACCGGATTGATCCTTTTGGTTGCCGGATGCGGACATTGGGCCTATCTGGGCGTCCATGGTGCTTCCATTCGCCAGAAATGGGATGTTCATGCGAATGTCGGGCAGACAGATGCACAATGTCTTGAATGCCATCATCCCGACAATGCAGAAGGGCCAGCCACTCCTCATCCAGATTTCACCGGCTGTTTGAAATGTCATAACGATTAATAGCAAATTCCATAATTGTATATCGAACGTACACCCTCGGGTTTGAAAACTGCCTGTTACCATAAATGATAATCTTGTGATCAGCTAAAACAAAACGGGGCTGCCCAAAAGGCAGCCCCGTTTTGAAAAAAGGAGGGAGAATTTCCACCGGTTATGATTTATCAATAAAACGGTTTGCACCGCATTTGCCGCAATAGCAAAATACCCGGCGTTGAATGATAAATTAACACCTGAACATGACCTGAATATGACGCCAGTATTATCAAATGATAATCTATCTATTTTTTAAACCGGACGAATATCTGGACGTCACCCCGCCTGAAAACCATATAAACAGTCTGTCCTTTCTCTATCTTACGCATTGTTCCGGTATATTCGCTTATACTGGTAATTTTTTCATGGTTTATTTCCACCAGCAGATCCCCGGCCCTCACACCGGACATTGCAGCCTGGGAACCCGGATCAATCCGGGTCACCACAAGCCCTTTAATGGATGCGGGATAGCCAAGCTGATCGGCTAAATCCTTATCCAAAGGTTTAAACATAAAACCCAGGTCATCAAAGCCATTGAGTTCTTCTCCGAACTGGGAATCTTCTACGCTATCCGGACGTTCACCAAGTTTAACCGTAAACGTTTTATTTTTTCCCTGGCGAATCACCCCAACATCAACCTTGGAACCCACCCTTAAATTGGCAATGGTCATGGTCAAATCCCTGGATGAGCTGATTTTCACATCCCCAACACTGATGATCACGTCACCCTGGCGGATGCCGGCCTCATAAGCAGGATTATCCTCATAGGCTTTTGCCACGTAAACACCTTCATCCGGATCCAGATTATAGTATTCACTCATCTCCTGGCTTACATTCTGGATGGAGACGCCCAACCATCCTCTGGATACGCGTTTGCCATCCTTAAGCTGATCAATGACGCTGGTGGCAAGATCCGAAGGGATGGCAAAACCAATGCCCTGGCCGGATTGAATAATGGCGGTGTTGATGCCTACCACCTCGCCGTCCATGTTCAGCAATGGCCCACCGGAGTTACCCGGATTAATGGAGGCATCGGTCTGTATAAAATCATCATAGGGGCCGGAACCGATCATCCTGCCCTTGGCTGAAACGATGCCGGCGGTCACTGTCTGCTCAAGCCCAAAGGGAGACCCAATGGCCACGACCCAGGAGCCGACCGGGGAATTCTTGGAGGATCCGAATTTCAACGGTTTAAGATTTTTGGCATCAATCTTTATCAATGCAAGGTCTGTTACAGGGTCTGTGCCGATGATCCGGGCATCATATTCCTGGTCATCATGAAGGATAACCTTGATCTGGTCCGCATCTTTAATCACATGGTTGTTGGTGACAATATACCCTTTCTTATCAATGATAAAGCCGGATCCAAGGCTGCGTTCCGTACGATTCCTCGGCATTCTTCCAAAGGGACTGAAAAAGTCCTCCAACCCCGGCTGGTTGCCGAAGGGGGAACCGAAAAAATGCTGAAAGACCCGGCCACCCCCCTTGATTGTCTTTACGGTCTGGATATTAACCACACCGGGTTTGGCCTGTTCCGCCAGCTGGGAAAAATTTGCCGGAACCATCCGGGTCTGCGCACCTGATAGTGCAGGAAAAGCCAAAAGGCCAAAAAGCATCAGACATGCAATAGTAATTGTAATTTTTTTATCCACAGGTTTCATTTTTATACCTCCTTATAAAAAAAGTTAATGTATTTCAAAAACTTGCTCGACAGGTTGTTACAGAATGCCAATTTCCCCAATTTCTGCGTTGGAAAAATTATCTATTCCTTAACAACCTGTCGATGGGCGTACACAAAGAATAAAACACAAAGATAATTTTTAAATGATCTCAAAATTACGATACGGTAATCTTACGATAAAGATACTTCCCCCATTTTCGCAGGATTGCACTGAAATTGAGCCCGCGTGCTGTTCTATAATGGTTTTGGCAAGGCTTAAACCAAGCCCTGTACCCGGCGTTGTCCGGGAGGATTCTTCCCTGAAAAACCGCTCAAAGATCTTTTGACGGTTTTGTGGATCAATACCGGGCCCGGAATCTTTAACCTGAATTTCCACCCGTTCTTTGCCACAAATCTGCAGCGTCAAATGGACAAGGCCTTTTTCAGGGGTATATTTGATGGCATTGTCAATCAGATTGGCAAAGGCACGCTGGAGCATGCCGGCATCCCCCTGAATCCACACCCCCTTGTCCACCTGCTGGGTAAAGCTAATCTGCTTGTCTTCGGCAAGGGGCACAAACAGATCCCAGGCGTCAATGATCATGGCACTTAAATCCACGGGTGCGCACTCAAATTCAGCCTCCCCTGCCTCGGCCCGGGAGATGACCAGCATGGTGTTGATCATGTCCAGCAGATGATCGGATTCTTCAATGGTATTGGCCGCCATGGTCCGGTAGGACTCGATATCCCCCGGGGTCTCCTGGATCAATGCCAGTTCCGCAAATCCCCGGATCCGGGTCAGCGGACTTTTAAGATCATGGGCAATATTATCAGACATCTCCCGCATACTTTTTACCAGGGCTGAAATCCGGTCCAGCATCCGGTTAAATGTCACGGCCAGAAGATCAAGCTCGTCCCGGCTGCCGGATTCCGGGACCCGTTCATTCAGATTGGATCCGGTTATGGTGCTCGCTGTCGCCCTGATGGCCGCAACCCCGTAAAGGGCCTCCCGGGATAAAAACATGCCTGAAACAGCTGAAAATAAAATAACAAAGCCCATGGAAATGGAAAATATTTTCTTGAAACCGGATAAAAACCGGGAATATGCATTCATGGCAAGCCCGGTATGCAAAATAACATTGGAAGCCACAAAGGTATACATCATTCTGGCTTTCAGTTCCTGGCCTGCAATATCAACCGTATTAAACACCGTAACCCGGGACTTCATCAGCCGGTCCACCATTTGCTGATTTATCCGGACATCTTTCCAATAGGACATGGAGGAGGAGGCAAAGACCTCGCCTGTGGGATAGAGCAGCCTGAAAAACACCTGCTTTTCCCCTGCGGCCTGGGCCTCAATCACAGCCAGATTCTGGGCACCCACAATTCCGCTTCGGCTGATGACCGTACGGAAATATCCCGCCTTGTCCATGAGTTCCTGGTCCACCTGGTTCATGATGGTCTGGGTGGCAAGAAAATAGAACAGGCCGAAAGCCACACAGGATGAGATGGAAAAGATACCTGCATACCATACGGTCAGGCGAAAGGCAATGCTCCTGAAAAAACCGGTGCGGAAAAACTCAGGCATCTCCAGCCTTTAATACATAGCCGGCCCCTCGAACCGTGTGAATAAGCTTGCTTGGATATCCTTTATCTATCTTATCGCGCAGCCGGCAGATACGGGCTTCCACCACATTGGTCATGGGGTCAAAATTATAATTCCAGACGTGTTCCATAATCATTGTTTTGGACACCACACGCTCCCGGTTACGTACCAGATATTCCAGCAGGGAAAATTCCAGGGGCTGCAACTCGATAAAATCACCTCCTCTTTTGACCTGGCGCTTAACAATATCCACACTTAAATCCGCATAGGACAGGGACACGGGTTCGGTGCTTTTTCCGGCCCGGCGGATCAGTGCCTGGACCCGGGCCAGCAACTCTGAAAAAGAAAAGGGTTTGGTCAGGTAGTCATCAGCACCAGCCTCAAGGCCCTTTACCCGGTCCCCTACCCTGCCCCGGGCACTGAGTACAATAATGGGGGTATTTTTACCTTTGGCCCGCAGTTTTTCTATGAGAGCAAACCCGTCCATACCCGGCAGCATGATGTCAATG
>QKDP01000046.1 GCA_003252055.1 Desulfobacter postgatei
GAAACTTCCACCTGGATGGATTTCACACCGACAGATGCAAGCGGAGACCCTTCCTGGGAAGACATCACCTATTTTAACTACGATAATGAAAAATACGAGTGGGTTACCCTGCACGTAATGGTAGACGGCGGCATCCAGGCTGATGATAACGAAGCAATGGCGGAGGTTGATGCCACCTTCACCATGCCCAAACCCTACCCCGTCCCCTTTGTTCTTGAACCCGGCGGATACGGTACAACCTATACACCGCCTGAAGAAAGCAGTGATCCGGAACTTAGCCTCACTGTCGATTTGACTACGGCGGTCCAGGCCTGGGTTAATGGACAGACAAATTACGGATGGTTCTTTGAACCCACCAGCAGCGACGGTTGGGATTTTGAAACCGCTGAAGGCAAACAGCCGCCTGCACTGGTTATTGAAGTGGAAGGCGCACCCCTGGTGGTACATTAACGGCAGTTATTGATTCATAATAGTGAGGGGCAGACAGACACAGGTCTGCCCTTCATCTCTCGATTCGCACATGATATTTTCACCTGACAATATCCCTACATCAATTTGGATTTTCAAAAACTTATGTATTCGGATGATCGTGATACGGGAAATGAGTAACACCAAAGTCAACAATAATGGTATATTTGTGGGTACCCATCCCTCCAAGTACCCTCACAGCTACCAAAAGTATTGTTGGGCATAACAAAAATCAGCACGGCATTGACTCACCCAACTAAAGCTCACCCCAGAGCTTTTACCAAAGGATCATTACTTCTCAAAACAGTGCAGGATTCAGTTGCCTGGTCAAAAACGATAACGGCCTTGCCGGATTTTATCTGGGCTAGGACTTGGGCCATTTTTGTTTCCAGGGAGACCTCTACCTCACCATAGTCCGTGCCATCCCTGGTTACAAATTCTTCAATGACACCATGCAAAGCTTCGGGGCTCAATTGGGCATATGGGATTTTAACGGCTTTCAATTTTCAGGTTTCCAGTCATTCAGCGTTGCTATTTTTCTGTGGGTGGGCGCTTTCTTGGTTTGATATTCCAGCCGGTAGACCTCACGTTTGGTCAAATACCCTTTGCCGACAGCCAATTTTACCGGCAGGCGGGAATCTTGTATATTTTGAGGCTGTCCCTTTGTTATGCTTTATCAGCCGATTTCCCATGTTTTTAGTGACACCGCAGTACAGCGAGCCATCTAAACATTTCAAGAGATATGCCGACCAACTTCTGTCAGGCATTAAACCCGTTCTCCCATATATTCAGACCCAAGTTTTTCCAGGTATCCTGCCAGAAGATACCGATGACAGTGAGCAGACGGGCACAAATCCGGGTACAGCCACAATTATTCAGGGTGGTCTGGGGTAGGGTGATGTGGCTTAACTCCTTACTATTAAAGAAAAAAACGGAGAAGCCAATTTTGTTGACTCCTCCGGTAATATACTTAGGCCACATATTCCAATATGCGCCCCAAATCGCGCCTTGAATACGAATAAAAATCCGGCGCAAAGTTTGTAGCAGTTATTTTTTCCGAGTCCCTAAAAATTGAAACACCTGGTTTGAAAACGCTCTACTCTACAAGTAGGCTCTGGCCGGGATAAATTTTGTTTCCATCGCTCAAATGATTTAACGACAGCAGACGGTCAAGACTCATATCGTGTCTTTTTGCAATCTGGAGAGCATTGTCTCCAGATTTAACTTTATATTTTGAGACCGTTGCTCCTGGAATTTTCAATACCTTGCCGGTAACCACACGGCATCTTTTTGAAATTTTATTGCACTTGGCAATGGTACTTATGGACGTATTAAATTTTCTGGCAATTCCGGATAAGGTATCTCCCTTTTGTACGCGGTAGTGAGTGTACCGGGATCCGGGTCTCTTCTTGAGGTAAGTCGTCGTTTTAGCGTACTGGGGGGCTGGCTGGCTGTAAGTCGTTTTAATGGCATCTATCTTAGCCATAAACTGGTCTGAGTGATCAACAGGGATTTTAACAGTGTAGAACTCAGGTGGCAGGACTTCATGACGCAGTTCCGGGTTAAGAGAAACTAGTGTAGCTGTGTCTACATTGATTGCGTCTGCGATTTCGCTTAAGCGGACCTGCTTTTTTATGTTAAAGGGTTTGTATTCAATGGGTTTTAGTGGTTGGTTTATCGCAATATTATATTTTTCCAGGTTTTTGACAATGTGAACGGTGGCCAGAAATCTTGGTACATACCTTGCTGTTTCGCGGGGCAGGCTCTGGTACAGGTCCCAGAAATTATCCAGGTAGTTAATTTTCTGTTGGCGGATTGTCTTTAGCACACGGTATTCACCACAATTGTAAGCTGCAAGGGCAGTGGTCCAGTCCCCGAACAGATTGTGCAGTTCCTTAAGATAATCAATGGCGGCCCGGGTGGCTTTTTCAGGATCCATGCGTTCATCAATATAGTGATTGCGGCTTAATCCGAACTTATTGCCGGTTGACGGTATGAACTGCCACAGACCCAGCGCCCTTGCAGAAGATAACGCCCTGTTTTTAAACCCGCTTTCAATCAGGGGCAGCCAGGATATCTCTTCAGGTAGTCCAGCTTTTTTAAGCTCCTGAACGATAAATGGACGGTAACGATAGGAACGGTTAAGTGCACTGGTGAAAAAGTTTCTTTCGGGCCCGGTCAGGCGTTGTATCTCAGCATTTACATGGTCGTTTAAGGTGATGGGAATTGCGCCATGATGGCCGGTTACGACAGTCTGACGGGATGCATAAATCTCAAGGATCCGTTTGGAGAGAAGATAACGGATGTCCTCTTTTTGTTGATCAACTTCGGGATTGTCCGAGGGGGTGATTTCCAGCATCAGGGCATAGGCCTCATCAAGGCTTGACAATGCCTCGTCAAGCTTGCCTTCTTCCCAGTAGTTTTGTGCCACACTGCAAAGTTCAAGGGCCTTGTCTATCCTGACTTGATCAGTATTCTGGGTTTGTTTTCCGGATATTGTACCATACTGTTGGTTTCCATTTCTTGTAGCATGCTGATCTTTTGTAGCATGCTGATCTCTTGTAGCATGCTGATCTCTTGTAGCATGCTGCCCATACGGCTGACGGATATGTCGGTTCTGGGCATTGGCCTTCTTGAAAGTCTGGTTTGTTACGGGTTTGTTGGCTGACAGGTGGGACTGCTGGCAGCCGGTAATCAGGAATAAGGCAAAAACAAAGATAAGTGCTGCCGGTTTGTGAGTATTCATTTTGTCTCCTTACCGCTAGCTGGTATTGAATTTTTTTATTTTGTGTAACATTGAATTTTTTTATTTTGTGTAATAAAGATTGTGTGGAATGTCAATGGAAAAACCGTGGAACTATTGTTTTTATTGAGTTTAAATTTAAGCAGATGTTTATGAGAAAGTCTGTGTAACCCACACAGATCTTTCAACTTTCGTTGTGGGCTGAACCACGGCGAAAAACCAGATCAGCCCGTGGCTGTTATATTCCAGAGGTCTTACGGGGTGTTTGTATGATTCGGGATGCCTGAATTATAGTGAGTTGATCGCAGACTGGAAAAAAATATAAGTTTTTATAAAAAAAGGGTTGCTATGAAAAAAATGTTCTGATATATTCATCCGGTCTTTTTGCTACGGAAGGTGTGTGGCTTAAGATTGGCCGATATAGCTCAGTTGGTAGAGCATCTCACTTGTAATGAGAATGTCCTCCGTTCGATTCGGGGTATCGGCTCCAAAATAGCTTAGGTGGGGTTCCCGAGTGGTCAAAGGGATCAGACTGTAAATCTGACGGCTCAGCCTTCGGAGGTTCAAATCCTCCCCCCACCACCAAAATCTGTATTGTAGATTGTTAGGACTACATGGTCGGTTTGGTTGATTGACTTGATTTAGTCTTATCATAAGCGGGAGTAGCTCAGTTGGTAGAGCTTCAGCCTTCCAAGCTGAATGTCGCGAGTTCGAGCCTCGTCTCCCGCTCCATTCACAGTCTCCTGTACGCTGGTTTAGATTATATGGCGTTTAAGCCCATGTAGCTCAGTCGGTAGAGCGCTTCCTTGGTAAGGAAGAGGTTCACCAGTTCGATTCTGGTCATGGGCTCCAATCGTGCTAAAAGATTTATTCCTGCATTGAACAAAGTGTCACCTGTCGACATAAGTAGTCAGGTGATGTAAGCAATATCAAAAATAAACGTCAAGGGGTTGAAAGTGGACAGAGTGCTTATTGCTCTTGCCTGTACTGAATGCAAGAGAAAAAATTATACAACGACCAAAAATAAACGCAAGACTCCGGACAAGATCGAATTTAAAAAATATTGCAAATTCTGTAATAAACATCTCGTCCACAAAGAGACAAAAATAAAATAGTTTACCATGCAGGTCAGTAGCTCCAATTGGCAGAGCTCCGGACTCCAAATCCGGCTGTTGGGGGTTCGACTCCCTCCTGACCTGCCACTTTTTATGGCCTCCTGATCGGTTTTAATGCCGGTCAGGAGGTAACACATCGGTGGAATATGTCGAGATTACAGAAAAAAAAGCCACAAAGTGAAAAACGAAAACGGGTTGTTGAAACTGATGTTGCTGTAAAATCGACTGCAGCAGAAAAGCCGGTTCAGTCATTATCTGCTGCCAAGTCTGAAAAACCCGTGGGGCAGCCTGGGGCCGACAACCTTTTTGCAAGGACAGCAGAGTTTTTCCGCGAAGTAAAAGTTGAGTTGAAAAAAGTTGTCTGGCCGACCCGGAAACAGACAACTGGAACGACGGTTGTGGTAATTATTTTTGTGTTTATTGTTGCTGTTTTTTTGGGGGTTTTTGATTATAGTCTGTCCAGGCTCGTCCAGGTTGTCCTTACTTAGACTAAGGGAAATAAGATGTCTTTAAAATGGTATGTCGTCCACGTTTATTCCGGTCATGAGCAAAAGGTGAAGCTTGCCCTGGAAGAAAAAATCCAGGGATTAAAACATCCGGAAAAATTCGGGGACATCCTGATTCCCTCCGAAAATGTTGTTGAGCTGGTGGATGGAAAAAAAAGGCAGTCTTCCAGGAAGTTTTATCCTGGATATATTCTTGTGCGTATGCATTTGGATAACGAGACGTGGCATATTGTAAGTTCCACTGCTAAGGTTACCGGTTTTCTTGGTGGAAAAAACAAACCTGCCCCCATAACTGACAGGGAAGCCCAGAGCATTATCGAAAAGATGGAGCAGGGCAAGGAGAAACCTCAGCCAAAATATTATTTTGAGCCGGGCGATGATGTGCGGGTTATTGACGGGCCTTTTTCCAACTTCAACGGTATTGTCGAAGAGGTGTCACCGGATAAGGAAAAGGTCAAGGTTCTGGTCAGCATTTTCGGGCGCGCCACGCCGGTCGAATTGAATTTTATACAGGTAACCAAGATTTAGTCGGGTTATAAATAAAGAGTTTCGGGAGTATTAAAATGGCAAAAAAAGTAATGACACAGATTAAGCTTCAGGTTGAAGCCGGCAAGGCAAATCCGTCCCCCCCCATTGGTCCGGCTTTGGGGCAGCACGGTGTCAACATCATGGATTTTTGTAAGACGTTTAACGCTAAGACTGCCAATGATGCGGGACAGATTATTCCGGTCGTTATCACTGTGTATCAAGACAGGTCTTTCAGTTTTATAACCAAAACCCCGCCTGCTTCAAGACTGCTTCTGGCTGCAGCCAAGCTTTCTAAGGGGTCTGGAGAGCCGAATCGTGAGAAAGTCGGCAAGGTAACAAAAGATCAGGTTATTGCAATTGCAGAAACCAAAAAACCGGATTTGAACGCCTCAGATATCAATGCTGCCGTGAGAATTATTGAAGGCACTGCCAAAAGTATGGGAATAGAAGTCGTTTAACTTTCAAGTATAAGAGTGATTAAAATGCCTAAGCGGAGTAAAAAACATAACGAAGCACTGAGCAAGGTGGACAGAACGGTTCAGTATGGACCCAAAGATGCCCTGGAAATTGCTGTATCTTCCAGTTATGCAAAATTTGACGAAACGGTTGATGTCGCCGTAAGGCTCGGGGTAGACCCTCGGCACGCAGACCAGATGGTTCGTGGAACCGTTGTTCTGCCCAATGGACTGGGTAAAGAGGTAAAAGTCCTGGTATTTGCCAAAGGTGAAAAAGAACAGGAAGCCCTTGATGCAGGTGCCGACTTCATTGCCACAGATGAGATCGTTGAGAAGATTAAGGACGGCTGGTTCGGGTTTGATAAGGCAATTGCCACACCTGACATGATGGGTACTGTGGGTAAGCTCGGTCGTGTTCTGGGCCCCAGGGGGCTGATGCCCAATGCAAAAACCGGTACCGTAACATTTGAACTTGCCAAGGCGATCAACGAAGTAAAAGCCGGTAAAATTGATTTCAGGGTTGAAAAAGCCGGTATTGTGCATGTTCCTGTTGGCAAAATATCCTTTGGGGCTGAAAAGCTGTTGGAAAATGTAACCGTTTTTCTTGATAAGATTGTTTCGCTCAAGCCTGCAGCAAGCAAAGGAACCTATCTGAAATCCATCAGCGTCTCTTCAACAATGGGTCCTGGTATCAAAGTAGATCCTTTGCTGATCAACTAAAATAATAAGCGTGCTTTCGTTCGTTTAACTGAAGCACGCTTTAAACCTGTCCTAGACAGTAGGTGCATATTATATGCATAATCGGATTTGCCGGCCTGCCGAGACAGAAAATACATTTTGTTTTGGTTTAGTTGGCACCTTCGACGTTAAATTATTTATGGAAGGAGGTGTAAAAAAAATGCTGAATATTTCCCAGAAAAAAGAACTGGTCGAAGAGCTCGCAAAGGAGCTCGCCGATGCAGAGATTTCTTTTTTGGTCGACTACAAGGGACTGACTGTGTCCCAGGTGACCGAACTTCGTGCAAAACTTCGGGAAGCCGGTGCTCAAATGGCGGTTGTTAAAAATACCCTGATGAGACTTGCGGTGAAAGGAACCGGCTCGGAGGTATTAATTGATCTTTTTAAAGGACCTAATGCGATCATCATTTCCAAAGATGATCCTGTGGCACCTGCCAAGGTTATATCAGATTTTCTGAAAACCAATGAGAAAATACAGCTTAAGGGTGCGTCCCTTGGCGGAAAATTTTTAAGCGAAGAAGATGTCGCGCAGCTCGCCAAGATGCCGTCCAAAGAAGAGTTGCTGGCCAAACTGGTATACACACTCAATGCCGTTCCCACGAATTTTGTCAACGTACTGGCCGGTGTTCCCAGATCTTTTCTCAATGTGCTTAATGCTGTTAAAGATCAGAAAGATGCAGCGTAATTTAAAGTAAACCAAAATTTTAGATTTAAAAATACGATAAATTTATTCGTATATTTTTCAGGAGATTAAAATGGCTGATATTACAAAAGATGATGTAATTGAATTTATTTCAAACATGAGTGTTCTGGAACTTTCCGAACTGATTAAAGAACTTGAAGATAAATTTGGTGTATCCGCAGCCGCACCTGTTGCCTTTGCTGCCGGTGCCATGCCTGCCGGCGGTGATGCCGGTGCTGCTGCAGAAGAAGAGAAAACAGAATTTGACGTTATTCTTGAAGCTGCCGGTGATAAAAAGATTAATGTAATCAAGGAAGTTCGTGCCATCACCGGGCTTGGGCTGAAAGAGGCCAAGGCACTTGTTGAAGAAGCGCCCAAAGCTGTGAAAGAAGGTATTGCCAAGGAAGAGGCAGACAAAATTAAAGAACAGCTGGAGGGTGCCGGTGCCCAGGTGTCTGTAAAGTAGTTTTGCATAGCTGATAAGCACAAATAGTTTGTGCACAAACTATACGCGGGGGCAAGGCCAGTGGGTCATGTCTCCGCTTTTACGGTTGGAAAAACTCACATCGGGAGATATCATGACCGGAAGTCTTTTGACGAACAAGCGTGTTAGAAAAGAATTTGGCGGTAAACGAAAAATTATAGACATCCCTGATCTCATCGGGATGCAAAGAGAATCCTTTGAAGGTTTTCTTCAAAGGGATGTTTCACCACAGGACAGAGAGGAAAAGGGACTGCATTCGGTTTTTAAATCCGTATTCCCCATCAAGGATTTTACCGATACATCTTCCCTTGAATACGTCTCTTATTCCTTCGGGGAAACCAAGCACTCCATGCAGGAGTGCATCAGTCGCGGGATGACTTATGACATTCCGGTCAATATAAGGGTTCGGCTTGTCGTCTATGACCATGACAAAGACACAGGTGTGTCCACCATCCGTGATATAAAAGAGCAGGAGATATATTTCGGCACCATTCCTTTGATGACGCCCAGGGGCACCTTCATAATCAACGGTACTGAACGTGCGGTTGTCTCCCAGCTTCACCGGTCTTCTGGTGTGTTTTTTGATCATGACAAAGGGAAAAATTATTCGTCGGGTAAAATTATCTATAATGCCCGTATTATTCCTGTGCGTGGTTCCTGGATTGACATGGAAATTGATGCCAAGGATATTGTCTATATCCGCATTGACCGCCGGCGTAAATTTCCTGTTTCCATACTTTTTAAGGCATTTGGGTACACAGGAGAAGATATTCTTGATTTTTTCTACACCAAGGAAAAAATTGTTCGTAAAAACGGTTCTTATTTCAGAGAATTCATTCCTGAAAATTTGGTCCGTCAACGGGCGGGCTATGATATAATATCTCCTGAAACCCGTGAGGTTGTCGTCAAGGCCGGTCGAATTTTTACCAAACGCGCCTTAAAACAACTTGCCGATGAGAATTTGGATTTTATTCCTATTTCTGAAGAGGAACTCATCGGCAAAGCGTTTGCAAGTAACTTTTTTTTGGAAAACAGCGATCAAGCCCCCTTGTTTAAAGCGGGTGATACCATTGCAGAGGACACCTTTGAACTGCTTGAGGAAAAGGGCATTGATACCTTTGAAATTCTTTATGTAGATCCCCGCAGTTCAGATTCCATGCGTAAGACATTGGTTGCAGACAAGATTGAATCCAAGGAAGAAGCCTTAATGGATATTTATCGCAGGCTTCGTCCCGGCAATCCTGCCACCATTGAGGTCGCCCAGGACTTTATTGATCATCTGTTTTTCCGCCAGGCCTATTACGACTTGTCCAAAGTGGGTCGTCTTAAAATGAACCATCGCCTTGGCGTGAATACGAAAATAGACGTAAAAACCCTGAGAAAAGAGGATGTACTGCTTACCGCAGCCACGCTGATTGAACTCAAAGACACCCAGGGCCAGGTGGACGATATCGACCACCTTGGAAACCGGCGGGTCAGGGCCGTGGGCGAGCTTCTGGAAAACCACTACCGCATCGGTCTTGTCCGCATGGAGCGGGCCATTAAGGAAAAGATGAGCATGCAGGAAGTGGACGCCATGATGCCCCACGACCTTATTAACCCCAAGCCCGTATCTGCGGTTGTTCGCGAATTTTTCGGCACGTCGCAGCTTTCCCAGTTCATGGATCAGACCAATCCTTTGTCTGAAACCACCCATAAGCGGCGTCTTTCCGCTCTGGGACCTGGTGGTTTGACCCGTGAGCGTGCGGGCTTTGAGGTGCGTGACGTTCACCCGTCCCACTACGGCCGTATCTGCCCCATTGAGACGCCTGAGGGACCTAATATCGGTCTGATTGTTTCCCTGTGTACCTATGCCCGGGTAAATGATTTTGGGTTTATTGAAACTCCTTTCAGGATTGTAAATGAAGGAAATGCCAGCAAAAAAATTCAGCATTTAAGTGCATTTGAAGAAAAGGAACATCCCATTGCCCAGGCCAATGCGTCTTTGGATGCTGACGGGAATTTTATCAACCCCACGGTATCTGCACGGGTGGCCGGAGAATTTGAGATGGTGGCCCCCGAAGAAGTTAAGTTTATGGATGTGTCACCAAACCAGCTGGTATCCGTGTCCGCATCCCTGATCCCTTTTCTGGAAAATGATGACGCCAACCGGGCGCTTATGGGTTCCAACATGCAGCGCCAGGCCGTGCCGTTGATCCGCAGTGAAGCCCCTTTAGTGGGTACCGGCATGGAAGCGGTGGTTGCCAGGGATTCCGGGGTTACCATTGTTGCTGAGTGCGACGGGGTGGTGGTTGATGTGGATTCAAAACGCATTGTTGTTAAAAATGATGACAATGATGATCCAAAATTTAATAAGGCAGTATCCATTTATAACTGTACCAAGTTTGTCCGTTCCAATCAGAACACCTGCTTTAACCACAGGCCCATTGTAAAGAAAAACGAGCAGGTTAAAAAAGGGCAGGTCATTGCTGATGGACCATCCACGGAATTGGGGGAACTGGCGCTTGGAAAAAATGTGACCGTGGCCTTCATGCCCTGGGATGGTTACAATTATGAGGATTCCATACTGGTATCCGAGCGTCTGGTTAAGGATGGTGTGTACACCTCCGTTCATGTTGAGGAATTTGAGGTCCTGGCCAGGGATACCAAGCTTGGTAAGGAAGAGATCACCAGGGATATTCCCAATGTGGGTGAAGATGCCTTGAAGAATTTGGATGACAGCGGCATTATCCGCCTGGGAGCCGAGGTCAAACCCGGTGATATTCTGGTGGGTAAAATTACGCCCAAGGGTGAAACCCAGCTCTCTCCGGAAGAAAAGCTGCTGCGCGCCATTTTTGGTGAAAAAGCAGGGGATGTAAAGGATACGTCACTTTGTGTGCCTCCGGGGGTTCATGGAAAGGTTATTGATGCCAAGGTCTTTTCACGGCGCGGTCTGCCCAAGGATGACAGAACTCGCCAGATCGAAGATGAAGAGATCGAGCGTTTTGAAAAAGACCGTGATGATGAAATAAAAATAATTTCCGATGTCGGCCGGGAGAAAGTTGAATCCGTACTTGACGGTCATGCCCTGCTCAATGGCTTGGAACGAAACGGCAAGGTCCTGGTTAATGCCGGAACAAAAGTTGTCCCTGGTATTTTTGAAAAAGTACCTGTGTCCGTACTGGTAAATGTCACTGTTGAGGATGCTGTATTGACAGAAAAGGTTCAGGTCATCCTTGAACAGGCCCAGGATCAGATAAAAAAGGCCCGGGAGCATTTCAACCGTCAGGTCTCCAGGTTTGAAAAGGGTGACGACCTTCCTCCGGGGGTCCTAAAACTCATTAAAATTTCTGTTGCCCTGTTGCGGGTGCTTTCCGTGGGGGATAAAATGGCCGGCCGGCACGGGAATAAGGGTGTTGTTTCAAGAATCCTTCGGGTAGAGGATCTGCCTTATTTCGCAGACGGTCGTCCCGTTGACATGGTGCTTAACCCCCTGGGCGTGCCTTCCCGTATGAATGTAGGCCAGATTCTTGAGATCCATTTAGGCCGTGCTGCCTATGCCCTGGGTCAGCAGATTGAGGATATGCTGGAGGAAAAACGGCTGGACGCACTGCGGGACAAGGCCAAACAGATTTTCTCCCTGACCCGCAAACAAAGAGAAGGGCAGGTGGATGATGTCATTGTCCGGGACATTGATGCCATGGATGATGAACAGCTTACAGAATTTGCCTCCCTTTATAAAAACGGGGTGCATACCGCCACACCGGTATTTGATGGTGCCACAGAAGAAGAGATCAAGGAATTGATTGAAATGTCCGGAAGTGACCCTTCGGGCCAGTCCATCCTATATGACGGGCGTACCGGCAGACCCTTTGATAAACCGGTCACTGTGGGAACCATGTATATGCTCAAACTTCACCATCTGGTTGATGATAAACTGCATGCACGGTCCATCGGACCGTATTCTCTTGTCACCCAGCAGCCCCTTGGCGGCAAGGCCCAGTTCGGCGGCCAGCGTCTTGGGGAGATGGAGGTCTGGGCCATGGAAGCCTATGGTGCTGCCCATGCGCTCCAGGAATTTCTTACGGTGAAATCCGATGACATGACCGGCCGGACCCGTATGTATGAAAAAATTGTTAAAGGCCAGAATGTCCTGGAACCTGGAATGCCTGAATCTTTCAGGGTTCTGATTAAAGAGCTTAATGCTCTGGGGCTGGATATGAATCTTATAGAAGGCAGCAAATAAGGAGAAGACATTGGATAATATTTATGATTTCTTCGCAAAACCCAAGGATCCGCAAAGTTACCAGGGCGTTCAGATCAGCCTTGCATCATCAGATCAGATTCGGGAATGGTCCTACGGCGAAATAAAAAAACCCGAAACCATCAACTACAGAACCTTTAAGCCCGAACGTGACGGTCTTTTCTGTGCCAAAGTATTTGGACCGACCAAGGATTACGAGTGCAATTGCGGTAAATACAAACGCATGAAGCACCGGGGTGTGGTTTGTGAAAAATGCGGGGTCGAGGTTATTCAGTCCAAGGTCAGACGCGAGCGGATGGCCCATATTGAGCTTGCCTCTCCCGTCTCCCATATCTGGTTTCTGAAAAGTCTGCCTTCCAAGATCGGCAACGTTTTAGATATGACATTAAAGAATCTGGAAAAGGTTCTCTATTTTGATTCATATATTGTTATCGACCCCAAGGATACCGGGCTCAAAAAAATGCAGCTGCTCTCTGATGACCAGTATTATGAAGCCATTGAAACCTTTGGTGAGGAGAGCTTTGTTGCCGGGATTGGTGCAGAAGCCATTTTAACTCTGCTTAATGAGATTGATCTTCAGGCGGTTCATGACGAACTTACCGAAGAGATCGGCCTGACCAAGTCCATGGCCAAGCAGCAGAAAATGGCCAAGCGAATGAAGGTCATTGATGCCTTTTTGACCTCAGGCATAGAGCCTTCCCGGATGATCCTGACAGCCTGCCCCATTCTGCCGCCGGATCTGCGTCCCCTTGTACCCCTTGAAGGCGGCAGGTTTGCCACTTCTGATCTCAATGATTTGTATCGACGGGTGCTCAATCGTAATAACCGTCTTAAACGTCTGGTTGATCTCAATGCGCCGGATATTATTGTCCGGAACGAAAAGCGGATGCTCCAGGAAGCTGTGGACGTGCTTTTTGACAATGGACGCCATGGCCGGGTAGTTACAGGTACCAACAAGCGTCCGTTGAAATCCCTGTCTGATACGCTTAAGGGCAAACAGGGGCGTTTCCGCCAGAACCTATTAGGTAAACGTGTGGATTATTCCGGCCGTACCGTTATTACCGTGGGATCTGAACTTCGGCTTCACCAGTGCGGCATTCCCAAGAAAATGGCTTTGGAGTTGTTCAAGCCGTTTATTTACAATTACCTTGAGCAGAACGGCCTGGTCTCAACAGTTAAAAGTGCCAAGAAAATGGTTGAGCGCGAGGAGACTGAAGTATGGGATGCCCTTGAAGCCGTGGTAAAGGAATACCCGGTTATGCTTAACCGTGCGCCTACCCTGCATCGTCTCGGGTTTCAGGCGTTTGAACCGGTATTGATCGAAGGTAAGGCCATTCAGCTTCACCCCCTGGTATGTCCGGCATTCAACGCTGACTTCGACGGTGACCAGATGGCCGTTCATGTGCCGCTGTCCCTGGAATCCCAGCTGGAAGCCAGGATCATGATGCTGTCCACCAACAATATTTTGTCTCCGGCAAACGGCCAGCCCATTATTGTTCCCACCCAGGACATTGTATTGGGCATTTACTATATGACCCGGGCAATGTCCGGCCGGCAGGGGGAAGGGGTCACCTTTTCAAGTATAGACGAGGTTCGTTTCGCCTTTGATGCCGGAGAGTTGGATATCCATGCCAGGATTAAGGTGCGCATTGACGATGTGATTTATGATACAACTACCGGCCGGGTTCTTCTGTGGGAAACCATTCCCGGTGACGTACTGTTGAATATGAGCCGTATTCGGACCGAAAACCTTGAAGATGCTGAAGCTGCTCTTGTTGAATTAAAAGCAGGTGAAGATTTCGATGCTGTCCTTGACAAATACGGGGATGAGGAAATTAAAAAGACCCGGGGGACAACAGGCGTTTTAACACGTAAGGAATTCAAAAACATTTTCCAGGTTTCCGACGTGGTGGTGGAGCAGCTTTACGGACTTAAACAAGGGCAGTTCACCGATGTCCGGATGGTGGGCGAAAAGTACACTATTTTCAAAGTAGATGAAAGAACCTCTACGCTGCCGTTTAGTCTGGTGAACAAGCTGATGGATAAAAAATCCATTGTAAAACTCATTGACTATGCCTATAGAAATATCGGTTTAAAGGAAACTGTTATTCTTTCCGACCGCCTTAAGGACATTGGATACAAGAATTCAACACTTGGCGGCTTGTCCATCTGCATTGATGACATGATTATTCCGGCACATAAATGGGACCTCATTGCCAAGGCCGAAAAAAATATTGAAGATATCAAGGATCAGTATTCCGAAGGTCTGATTACCCAGGGCGAGAAATACAATAAGGTGGTTGATATCTGGGCCCAGGCCACAGACGATATTGCCAACGCCATGATGGAAGTTATGAAAAATCCGCCCCAAAAAGAGGGGGCTGACCGTTCAGAGGAACTCAATGCCGTCTATGTCATGGCGGATTCCGGAGCCCGTGGTTCCAAGGATCAGATGCGTCAGCTGGCCGGTATGCGCGGGTTGATGGCCAAACCTTCCGGTGAGATTATTGAAAATCCCATCACAGCATGTTTCCGTGAAGGTTTGTCCGTACTCCAGTACTTTATCTCTACCCATGGTGCCCGTAAGGGGCTGGCTGATACTGCACTGAAAACAGCCAACTCCGGTTACCTTACCCGCCGTCTGGCCGATGTCGGCCAGGACTGCACGATCGTTGAGCCTGATTGCGGCACCATCAACGGCATTGAAGTTGAAGCGTTGTATGAGGGCGGTGAAATTATTCAGACCCTTGGGGAAAGAATTCTTGGGCGTGTTACCCAGGAGGATATCCGCGATCCCTATTCCGATGAATTTATTGTGGCGTCTGACACGGAACTCAATGAAGCCCATGTGGCTAAAATTGAAGCCGCAGGCGTTCAACGGGTAAAAATCAGATCCGTATTGACATGCAACTCAAAACACGGTGTCTGTTCAAGGTGCTACGGCCGTGACCTTGCCCATGGTGCCACCGTGGAGATCGGCCAGGCCATTGGTATTGTGGCTGCCCAGTCCATTGGCGAGCCCGGTACCCAGCTGACCATGCGTACCTTCCATATTGGCGGTACAGCATCCAGAAAGGTAGAGGTTGCTGAAATCAAGGCGCGTGTGGGCGGGATTTTAAAGTTCAATGATGATATTCAGACCGTAACCTCGGCCCAGGGCGATGTCATTGTCATGAACCGTAAAGGCGGAGGTGTGACCGTTGTCGGCGAGGAGGGACGTGAGCGTGCCAAGGAAAACGTCATTTACGGTGCCACCCTCCATATCAAAAACGGCCAGCAGATTGAACCGGGTGACATCATAGCCTCCTGGGATCCCTTTACCACACCAATCATCACGGAAGTATCCGGTCGGGCAAGATTTGCCGACATTATCGTGGGCAATACGGTTCAGGAACAGATTGACCCGGTTACCGGCAAGGTGTCAAGAACGATTATTGAAAGCAAGGATGTTGAGGTCCGGCCCAGGATAACTGTCAAGGATAAAGAGGGCAGGGCGGTTAAATTGCCCAATTCCAAGACCCCTGCCAGATATTATCTGCCGGTAAACGCCATTCTTACTGTTGATGAGGATGACAACATCATGGCAGGCGATGTTATAGCCAAGCTGCCGCGTGCCACCACAAAAACCAAGGACATTACCGGTGGTCTGCCAAGGGTCGCCGAGCTTTTTGAAGTCAGAAAACCAAAGGATCCGGCTGTCCTGACTGAAATTGACGGGTACGTCACTGTGGCAAAGGGGACTAAGGGGCGTCAGAAGGTCACGGTTAAACCCGGTGATGTTGGAGAGGCAAAAGAGTACGCCATCCCCAAAGGTCAGCATGTGTCCGTGTATGACGGCGATTATGTAAAAGCAGGTGACCCGCTGATCGCAGGTTCTGCCAATCCCCAGGATATAATGAATATCAAGGGTGAAGTGGCACTGGCCAAATACCTGGTTGACGAGGTCCAGGAAGTGTACAGGCTTCAGGGTGTGCGAATTAATGACAAGCACATTGAGGTTGTTATCCGCCAGATGATGCGCCGGGTTAAGGTGATCTCTACTGGGGATACCAATTTTATCCCCGATGAACAGGTTGATCGTATTCTTTTTGAGGAAACCAACCGTAAAGTTGCCATGCAGGGCGGTGAGCCTGCCAAAGGCGAACCCCTCATTCTTGGCATTACCAAAGCCTCTTTGTCCACAGATAGTTTTTTGTCTGCGGCATCGTTTCAGGAAACCACCAAGGTGCTGACCCTTGCTGCCATTGAAGGTAAATATGATGGCCTCAAGGGGTTGAAAGAGAATGTTGTTATGGGCAGACTTATCCCTGCCGGTACGGGTTTCCCCGGCTATCGCAATCTGGAAGTGGGATATGGTGAAATCGCGGAAATATAGAAAAAATAAAATATCGTTGACATTTTAAAAAAGTATAAGTAAAATTAAATATTTTGTCGTGTATGACAACTTATTAAGTTTGATGAAGGAGCGTGTGGAGAAATATGCCGACCATAAATCAATTGGTAAGAAACGGTAGAAAGAAATCTGAAAAAAAGGTTAGTACACCGGCGTTGAAAGGTGGACCTCAAAAACGTGGGGTGTGCACCAGGGTGTATACTTCTACTCCTAAAAAGCCGAACTCAGCTTTGCGGAAAGTTGCAAGGGTTCGTTTGACAACCGGTATGGAAGTTGCGGCCTATATCCCGGGTATGGGGCATAATCTCCAGGAGCACTCCGTTGTTCTGGTCAGGGGCGGAAGGGTAAAAGACCTTCCAGGCGTGCGCTACCATATTGTCAGGGGTGCGCTTGATACGCTGGGCGTGGATGACCGTCGCCAGGGGCGTTCAAAATATGGTGCCAAGCGTCCCAAGTAATCATGATGGCCCAGGGAATCATGATGGGTTCAAGCATTCATATTAATAAAATATAAATTTGGTGGACTTTTTACGATGGCGGAAAAATTAGTTTTAAAAGAAGGTTTCATGCAGCATGCCACGCATGAGGAAAAGCTTGCAGCCAAGTTTGTCAACTGTGTCATGAGAGACGGCAAAAAGAATGCTGCCCGAAAAGTTGTGGCTGGTGCGTTGATGATTGCTGAGGATAAGATTGGCGAGCCGGCTCTGGCAGTTTTTAAAAAAGCGATTGATAATATTAGGCCTTCTGTTGAAGTGAAGTCAAGAAGGATCGGCGGGTCGACCTATCAGGTTCCTACCGATATAAAACCTGCTCGCCAGACGGCTCTGGCCTTCAGGTGGCTTATCAATTTCAGCAGAAGCCGTTCTGAAAAAGGGTTTGTTAATAAACTGGCTGCTGAGTTGATGGACGCTTACAACGAGCGTGGCGGAGCAATCAAGAAAAAAGAAGATACACATAGGATGGCAGAAGCCAACAAGGCATTCGCGCATTTTAGGTGGTAGAAATTTAAAAATATCTTTGTAAACATTCCACAGGAGGAATACAGAAGATGGCTAAGGAGAAATTTGAGCGGACTAAACCGCACGTAAACATCGGGACAATCGGGCATATCGATCACGGGAAAACCACTCTGACTGCGGCGATTACCAAACTTGCCGCCATGAAGGGCCATGGGAAATACGTTCCCTTTGATGAAATTGACAAGGCCCCGGAAGAAAGAGAACGTGGTATCACCATCGCCACTGCCCATGTTGAATACGAGACCGCCAACCGCCATTATGCGCATGTCGATTGCCCGGGCCATGCTGACTATATTAAAAATATGATCACCGGTGCTGCCCAGATGGATGGAGCCATTCTTGTTGTCTCCGCCGATGACGGCCCCATGCCCCAGACCCGTGAGCATATCCTGCTTGCCCGTCAGGTTGGTGTGCCCAAGATCGTTGTTTTTCTGAACAAATGCGACATGGTCGATGACGAGGAACTCATCGAGCTGGTAGAAATGGAGCTTCAGGAACTTCTTGACACCTACGAATTCCCGGGCGATGAAACGCCGATTATCCGCGGCTCTGCGCTTAAAGCTCTGGAATGTGACGATGTGGACGCAGAAGAAGCCAAACCTATTTTTGAACTTCTTGATACCCTTGATTCCTATGTTCCGGAACCTGAAAGAGATACCGCTAAGCCCTTCCTGATGCCCATCGAAGACGTATTCTCAATTTCCGGCCGTGGTACTGTTGTTACCGGCCGTATTGAGCGCGGTATTATCAAGACTGGTGAAGAGATTGAAATCGTAGGTATCAGAGATACTTCTAAAACAGTTTGCACCGGTGTTGAAATGTTCAGAAAACTTCTGGATGAAGGACAGGCCGGCGACAATGTCGGGTTGTTGCTGCGTGGTACAAAACGTGATCAGGTTGAACGTGGGCAGGTTGTCTGCAAACCCGGTACCATTACACCGCATACCAAGTTTAAAGCTGAAATGTATGCACTGAGTAAAGAAGAAGGTGGGCGTCATACACCGTTCTTTACCGGTTACAGACCCCAGTTCTTTTTCAGGACTACCGATATCACAGGTGTTCTGACCCTGGAAGAAGGCGTTGAGATGATTATGCCTGGTGATAATGCTACCATTAATGTCGAATTGATCAACCCCATCGCCATGGAAAAGGAACTTCGTTTCGCTATTCGTGAGGGTGGCCGTACAGTTGGTGCCGGTGTTGTTGGTGAAATCATAGAATAGTAGATTAAGAAAGAACAATAACAATGTTGAAGACTAAAATTAGAATTAGGCTCAAAGCTTATGATCATAAGCTGCTTGATCAGTCTTCAGTAGATATTGTTGATACGGCAAGGAAAACCGGCGCCAGAATTGTGGGGCCGGTTCCTTTACCTACCCGGATCAACAAGTTTACTGTGTTGCGTTCCCCTCATGTGAATAAAAAATCCCGTGAGCAGTTTGAAATCAGAACGCACAAAAGAATGATGGATATTCTTGAGCCGACACAGCAGACAGTGGACGCGTTAATGAAACTTGACCTGTCCCCCGGCGTCGATGTTGAAATTAAATTATAGTGCATTAACAGGGACATATTTGTTATGATGAGTGGATTGCTTGGAAAAAAAATCGGGATGACCAATGTGTTTGCCGCCGATGGACAGCTCGTTCCTGTTACAGTGTTGCAGGTTGGACCCTGTGTTGTAACCCAGATAAAAACCGAAGAGATAGACGGGTACACAGCCTTGCAGCTCGGGTTTGATGAAAAGCCGGTTGAGCGTTTAAACAAACCCATTGCAGGACATTTGAAAAAAGCATCGGATAAAGGCTTTCGGGTGTTAAGAGAGTTTAGAGAAGATTCGGTTGAAGACATAGAAGCCGGCGCCAGTTTCGGTGTTGATATGTTTTCAGTTGGTGATAAAGTAACTGTGACCGGTATTTCAAAGGGTCGTGGTTTCCAGGGAACCATCAAACGTCATGGTTTTTCCAGGGGACCTGAAACCCACGGTAACCGGAACCACAGAAAACCGGGCTCAATCGGCAATTCTGCATGGCCGGCAAAGGTAATCAAGGGAAAAAGATTACCCGGTCATAAAGGCGTGGATAAAGTTACGGTAAAAAATTTAACAATAGTAGATATTAAGCATGACGACAACCTTATCCTTGTAAAAGGTGCTGTGCCAGGTTTTAAAACCGGTGTTGTCGAGGTGCGCAAAGCTGATGTAAAAAAATAAAACAGTTTTTGACGCCGTGTTGAACAATTTAAAAACGCGGCAGAACATCAGTCTAATTAAATAGACGAATAGCGGCTATGGGTATTGCAATTATTTCGCAGTGATGCATAGTCGATCAAAATTGAAGAGGAAGAATAATGGCTGCTGTAGATGTATTAAACAGTGCAGGTGCTAAAGTGTCTGAAGTGGAGTTGCCTGACGAAATTTTCAGCATACCGGTCAAAACAAGTGTTCTTCACGAAGTCGTTCGGTCCCAGCTCGTTTCAAAACGGGCAGGGACTGCTGCGTCTAAGACCAGGGGTATGATTTCAGGTTCCACAAAGAAGTTATTCAGGCAGAAAGGAACCGGTAATGCCAGGGCCGGTAGCATAAAATCACCCTTGCGTAAAGGCGGTGGCGTTATCTTTGGCCCCAGCCCCAGATCCTATGAAATAAAAGTACCTAAAAAGGTAAGGAAGCTTGCCCTTAAAATGGCTTTGAGTGCAAAAGTTTCAGACAGCCAGCTTTTTGTTGTTGACGCCCTTGAACTTGAAGAGGTCAAAACAAAGGCATTGGCCAACGTACTTTCAGCGCTGAATCTTGATGATCTTCTCATTGTTTCGGACACAGACGATACAAAGCTTGCGTTGTCATCCAGGAATATCCCGGATGTCAAGGTGATTAAAACTGAAGGTCTCAATGTCTATGACATTTTAAAGTTTAAAAACCTTCTACTGGTTGAGTCCAGTATTGAGAACATCAAGGGGAGGCTGAGCTAAGATGATTGAATATGACATCCTCCGTGGACCTGTGGTTACCGAGAAAACCACCCTTCAAAGAGAGCTGTTCAACCAGGTGACTTTAAAAGTTGCCAAGGATGCCAACCGGGTTGAAATCAAAAATGCTGTTGAAAAAGCATTCAATACACAGGTCAAGCAAGTCAGAACCGTACAGGTCAAAGGTAAAATAAAACAGCGTGGCAGAATCATCGGCAAAAGAAAAGATTGGAAAAAAGCCATTGTCACTCTGATGCCCGGACAACGAATTGATTTTTTTGAAGGTGTGTAAAGAGGTATTAATATGTCAACAATAGTTAAGACCAAACCGACATCTCCGGGAAGACGTGCTCAGGAGTATCTTTCTTTTGAAGAAATTACAAAAGATAATCCTGAACGCAGGCTGACTAAAAATATCAATAAACGGTCCGGCCGAAATTCCTACGGAAGAATTACCGCCAAACACAGAGGCGGCGGTGCTAAGAAAAAATATCGTATTATCGATTTCAAAAGGGACAAAGACGGAATCCCAGCCAAGGTTTCTGCAATTGAATATGATCCGAACAGATCTGCCAGAATTGCCCTGTTGACCTACGCTGACGGTGAAAAAAGATATATCCTGGCTCCCCTTGATATCAAGGTTGGCGATATCCTTGAAACCGGCCCTGATGCTGATATCAAACCAGGTAACTGTCTACCGCTTGAAAATATCCCCACCGGTACAAGAATTCACAACATTGAGTTGAAACAGAACAAAGGTGGTCAGATTGTCAGAAGCGCCGGCGGTTACGCACGCCTGATGGCCAAAGAGGGCACTTATGCCCAGGTCCTGCTTCCGTCAGGTGAAGTCCGCATGATTCATGTTAAATGCAAAGCCACTGTTGGACGTGTTGGGAATGAGAAACACAGCGACGTAAGCATCGGTAAAGCCGGGCGTACCAGATGGATGGGAAAACGGCCTTCTGTTCGTGGTGTGGCAATGAACCCTGTGGACCATCCCATGGGTGGTGGTGAAGGCCGCTCATCAGGCGGTCGTCAGCCATGTTCTCCCTGGGGCATGCCGGCCAAGGGTAAAAGAACCCGTAAGAATGTCAGAACAGACCAGTATATTGTAAAAAGAAGGGCTAAAAGGAAATAGGTGATAAATTATGCCAAGATCATTAAAAAAAGGACCCTATATCGCGCCTGAGCTTCTTAAAAAGGTTCTTGAAGCCCAGAAGTCCAGCAGCAATAAAGTAATCAAGACCTGGTCGCGCCGCTCCACTATTTTACCTGAAATGGTCGGCAACACCTTTGCTGTTCATAACGGAAAGAAATTTATTCCTGTGTTTGTAACGGAAAATATGGTGGGGCATAAACTTGGTGAATTTTCACCCACAAGAACTTATTGGGGTCATGCCGCAGATAAAAAAGCTAAACGCTAATCTGCCGTGATTTAGAGGGATTTTAAGATATGGAAGTTAAAGCGACTACAAGATATACAAGAATCTCACCGATGAAGCTTCGGCTGCCCATCAGCGAAATCAAGGGCAAAAATGCGGAACAGGCGCTGACTCTCTTGAAGTTCATGCCGTTAAAAGCCGCAGGCATTATGTACAAGACTCTGCAGTCTGCCATCGCCAATGCTGAACATAACAACGAGATGGATGTGGATAAACTGGTAGTGAAAAATGTGATTGTTGATCATGGACCATCCATGAAACGGTTCAGGCCGCGGGCAAGGGGAAGAGCAGCCCGTATTCTAAAAAGAACCAGTCATATAACCGTGGTTGTAGAAGAAACCGTCTAAACAAGGAGGAAAAGGCTTGGGCCAGAAAGTAAATCCTACCGGATTAAGATTAGGCATCATCAGGACTTGGGATTCCAGGTGGTACGCCGACAAAGAGTATGCAAGCTTTGTCGAAGAAGATTTCAAAGTCAGAAAATTTTTGAAAAAGAAACTATACCACGCCGGTATCTCCAAAATTGAGATTGAGCGGTTTTCCAAACAGATCAGGCTCAGAGTTTTCGCAGCCCGGCCCGGCATCATTATCGGCAAAAAAGGTGCGGAGATCGCATTGCTGAAAAATGAGCTTGAAAAAATGCTTAATCCTGAAGTTTTAATTGATATTAAAGAGGTCAGACGACCGGAAACCGATGCACAGCTGGTGGCGGAAAATATTGCAAGCCAGCTTGAAAAACGTATCGCTTTCAGAAGGGCAATGAAAAGAAGCGTTTCCTCTGCCATGAGATTCGGGGCAAAAGGTATTAAAATTATCTGCTCCGGTCGTCTGGGTGGTGCTGAAATGGCCAGAACCGAATGGTACAAGGAAGGCAGAATCCCTTTGCATACGTTGAGAGCAGATGTAGATTACGGATTCATTGAAGCCAATACCACCTATGGACTCATCGGTATTAAGGTGTTCATATTCAAGGGGGAAGTTTTAAGCCCCGGTGAACAGACTCTGGCAACTAATTAGAGGGAATAAGGAGAAATTAGCAAATGCTGAGTCCCAGAAATATCAAATTCCGCAAACAGTTCCGCGGTAGAACCAAAGGAACGCCCACGCGTGGCAACACATTGAGTTTTGGAGATTATGGACTCCAGGCTGTGGAATGCGGTTATATAAATGCAAGACAGATTGAGGCTGCCAGGGTCGCGATGACCAGAAAGGCAAAAAGGCAAGGTAAGAGTTGGATTCGTTTTTTTCCTGATCACCCCATTACCAAGAAACCGGCTGAAGTCAGGATGGGTAAAGGTAAAGGCGCAACAGATGCCTGGGTGGCAAGGGTAAAACCGGGCAAGATTCTCTATGAAATGGAAGGCGTTGACAGAGAATTGGCTAAAGAGGCCCTAAGGCTGGCTGCCAGAAAACTTTCCGTAAAAACTCGCTTTGTGGAAAGGAGAAAATAATGTTAAAGGCCAGTGAAATCAGAGACATGGATGCAGGCCAGATTAAAGATAAAATCGTTGAGCTTAAAAAGGAACTGTTTAACCTTCGTTTCCAGAATAATGTAGGTCAGCTCGCGAATACAGCCAATCTGTCCAGTGTAAGAAAAGACATCGCCAGACTTTACACGATTTCCAAAGAAATGAATATCAAAATTAGCTAACTAACGAGTATCGATATGGAAACTACAAAAAAAAATAAAAAAGAGCTGATTGGTCTGATCGTGTCCGACAAAATGGATAAGTCCGTGGTGGTCAGGGTTGAAAGATTTGTACAGCATAAGGTGTATAAAAAATACATCAAACGCTACAAAAAATATCACGCCCATGATGAGCAAAATAAATGCAGAATTGGTGACGAAGTCAAAATTATCGAAACCAGGCCGCTGAGTAAACACAAACGGTTTCGGGTTACTGAAATTGTTAAAAAAGCGGTTTAGTGTCTAAGGAGTTGAATAATGATTCAAAGTGAAACCAGACTGACAGTCGCTGACAATTCAGGCGCCAAGGAACTATACTGCATTAAAGTTCTTGGCGGGTCTAAAAGAAGATACGCCACCATCGGAGATGTTATCGTTGTTTCCGTAAAAGAGGCTATTCCCAATTCAAAGGTCAGCAAGGGAGACGTTGTCCAGGCAGTTATTGTCAGAACCAAAAAAGAGATATCACGGCCCGACGGATCATCCATCCGTTTTGATGATAATTCCGCTGTTGTAATCAATAAGAATAACGAGCCGGTGGGAACCCGTATTTTTGGCCCGGTTGCAAGAGAACTTCGCGCAAAGCGTTTTATGAAGATTATTTCTCTTGCGCCTGACGTGCTTTGATCCAAGGTCAGGGAGAACAAAATTAAGTCATGAAAATAAGAATAAAAAAAGACGATAAAGTTAAAGTGTTGACCGGCAAGGACAAAGGTAAAATCGGCAAGGTTCTAAAAGTTGCCAAAAAGACGAACCGGATTGTTGTTGAAAACATCAACATGGTCAAAGTTCATCAGCGTCCTTCCCAGGCAAACCCCCAGGGGGGCATTGTTGAAAAACCCATGCCCATGGACGTATCCAATCTTATGCTGATGTGTAATTCCTGTGTAAAACCGACCCGTATCGGAATCAAACAGCTGGAAGATGGGAAACGGGTAAGAGTCTGTAAGAAATGCAATCAGCAGATAGACTCATAAAACGTACAGCCGGAGAAAATAAATGACTACGCTAAAGGAAAAGTATACCAATGAAGTGGTTCCCGCACTGACAAATGAGTTTAACTACACGAATCAGTGCCAGGTGCCCAAGTTGGAAAAGATTGTACTGAATATGGGGCTTGGCGAGGCGGTCAGAAACCCGAAAATAGTTGAAATAGCAGCCCAGGAGCTTGGATTGATTGCAGGCCAAAAAGCCGTAATCACCCGCGCCAAGAAACCCATCGCAAATTTTAAATTGCGTGCGGATCTTCCCATTGGCTGTAAAGTGACCCTTAGACGGGAAAAAATGTATGACTTTCTTGACAGACTGATCAACATCGCACTTCCCCGTGTAAGGGATTTTAGAGGGATTTCAGGAAAAGCATTTGATGGCCGTGGCAATTACAGCTTAGGTATTACTGAGCATATCATTTTTCCTGAAATTGATTATGATAAGACCGACGCTATCAAGGGCCTGAATGTAACGGTTGTCACCACAGCCCAAACCGATGAAGAAGGGAAATCATTTCTTAAATTGATGGGAATGCCCTTTAAAAACTAAGGACCTAAGGAGGAAGATCGTTTGGCTAAAAAAGCTTTAATCGCAAAGGCACAAAGAAAACCCAAATTTGGTGTACGGGCTTACAACAGGTGTCCCTTATGCGGTAGACCACGTGCATTTATTAGAAAAGCTGGTATCTGCAGAATCTGTTTTAGAACGCTTGCCTCACAGGGTAAACTGCCGGGCGTAACCAAGTCTTCTTGGTAACGTATCCAGATTCTAAAGATTATTTAAATATCAGCTTATTTAAGGAGATTTTCAAATGGCAAATAGTGATCCCATTGCAGACATGCTGACCATAATCAGAAATGGTGGTAAGGCGGGTCTGTCCAAGGTGGATATCCCCGGATCAAAGATCAAACTTGAAATGGTGCGGGTGCTGAAGGAACAAGGGTATATCAAAGACTACAAATTTTTAGAAAACGAGACCCAGGGTGTTATTCGGGTAGGCCTGAAATATGTTTCAGAAGGCGAACCCACTATTTTTGGTATACAGCGCGTCAGCAAGCCCTCTTGCAGGGTGTACGCTAAATCAAAAAATATCAAGCCGGTATTAAATGGCTTAGGTATTTCCATCATTTCCACTTCTAAGGGGTTGATGACCGACAAGCAGGCAAAAGAAGCAAAGGTCGGCGGTGAAATTCTTTGTAACGTTTGGTAAGACAGGAGCTATAAAATGTCCAGAATAGGAAAAAAGCCGGTTCAGCTTCCAGATAAGGTTCAAATCACCCTTGATGGCGATACCATCAATGTCAAAGGGCCTAAAGGCAGTCTTGACCGCAAGCTGCATCCGGCAGTCAATATTGAAATTGATAACCAGGTGTTGAGTGTATCCACAGACACCTCTGATAAAAAGAAAGTGGCACTGCAGGGGCTTTTCAGGTCTCTTATTTTTAATATGGTGCATGGTGTCACACAAGGTTATGAGAAAAAACTGGTACTTTCCGGCATTGGTTACCGGGCTGAGACCAAAGGAAAGAATCTGGTGCTTTCAGTCGGGTATTCAAACCCTGTGGATTTTGCCCTTCCCGATGGTGTGACTGCAGCGGTGGACAAAAACGTCGAAGTTACCCTTACCAGTATTGATAAAGAGCTTTTGGGGCAGGCTGCAGCAAACATCAGAGCGATCAGACCTCCCGAGCCTTATAAAGGCAAAGGCATTATGTATGCTGACGAAAGAATTATCAGAAAAGCAGGTAAGACTGCTGGTAAAGATTAAAAGGTGGGGAATATAGATTATGGCAAATACATCACCAAGGCTGGTTGCACGGCTTAAAAGAAAAAAACGGATTAGAAAAAATATATTTGGTAATCAGGAACGTCCCCGACTGAGCGTTTTCAGAACAGCCAAACATATTTATGCCCAGATTATAGACGACACCAAGGGTATTACGCTGGTCGCAGCGTCAACCCTTGACAAAGAGTATAAAGATGCGCCTGTTGAGGGGAAAAAGCAGGATGTTGCAAAGGCAGTGGGCAACCTTATCGGCAAAAGGGCAATGGATAAAGGAATTAAAAAGGTTGTTTTTGACCGGAATGGGTTCCTTTTTCACGGACGCGTAAAAGCACTTTCAGACGGGGCCCGGGAAGCCGGTCTTGAATTCTAATTAAGGAGGAACACCCTTGGCAAGACAACAACAGCAGATGGAAGATACAGGTCTGATCGATAAAGTCGTCAGAATTAACCGTGTTGCGAAGGTCGTTAAAGGTGGCCGAAACTTTACCTTTACTGCCCTGGTTGTGGTAGGTGATGGTGAAGGCAGCGTGGGATACGGGCTGGGAAAGGCTCAGGAAGTTCCTGAAGCCATTAGAAAGGGAATGGAAAAAGCCAAACGGAATATGAAAAAAGTCGCAATTTTGAATGGCACGGTTCCCTTCGAAGTCTTGGGCCACGCCGGATCAGGCAGGGTCCTTCTCAAACCGGCTTCCCCCGGCACAGGACTGATTGCAGGCGGCGGTATCCGTGCGGTCCTTGAAGCAGCCGGCGTAACCGATATTTTGACTAAGTGTATTGGTTCCCACAACACCCAAAATATTGTAAGAGCTACCATGGCCGGCCTCCAGTCCCTGTGTACCAAGGAGGAAGTTGCCAAAAGACGGGGGCTTAACCCCGAAGAAATATAAAGAGGCGGACAATGGCTGATAAAATTAAAATTACGCAGATAAGAAGCACTATCGGCCGTCCTGCAAAGCATGGACGGATTATTCGCTCCCTGGGCATTAAACGGATGCATCACACTGTGGAGCACGATAATACCCCTGTAATCATGGGGCAGGTGGCAAAGGTTTCACACCTGGTGAAAGTAGAGGAGGTTTAGGATGCAGTTACATGATCTGGCTCCTGCTCCCGGCAGCAGAAAAAATAGAAAAAGAATTGGGCGTGGTCCCGGTTCCGGTATGGGCAAAACGTCCACCAAAGGCCATAAGGGTCTTAAGGCACGTTCCGGTGGATCTGTCCGTCCCGGTTTTGAAGGTGGACAAATGCCCATTTACAGGCGGCTACCCAAACGAGGGTTTAAAAATTATATGTTCAAAACCCATAATGCCGTTCTTAATGTCAATGACCTTGATCGGTTTGATGACGGTACGGAAATCACCGAGGCTGTGCTCAGGGAGGCAGGTCTTGTCAAAGGGTCTGTGGACGGTGTTAAACTTCTTGGAAATGGTGAAGTCTCCAAAAAGTTTGTCCTTAAAAATATTTTGGTTTCCCATAGTGCCAGAGAAAAAATCGAAACTGCCGGTGGCAGCATAGAATAAGTGCAAAGGTATAAGGAAGAGTCCCAATGATCCATAACAGCTACCAGAATATGCTTAAACTGCCGGAGCTGAAACACAAAATACTGATAACTCTTGCCTTGCTTTTTGTTTACCGGGTCGGGGTTCATGTCCCGACACCCGGTATTGACGGGGCTGCACTGGAATCTTTTTTTGCGTCAGCGGCAGGTACTTTATTTTCCATGTTCAATATGTTTTCTGGTGGGGCGTTGCAGCGGCTTTCCATTTTTGCCCTGGGTATTATGCCTTATATCAGTGCTTCCATTATTCTGGAACTGATGACCGTGGTCATTCCCTATCTTGAACAGCTCAAAAAAGAAGGGGATGCCGGTCGTAAAAAGAAAACCCAGTTAACAAGGTATGGTACGGTTGTTTTAAGCGCCATACAGGGTTTTGGTATTGCTGTTGGCCTGGAATCCATGACATCGCCGGCCGGTATTCCCATTGTTCCTTATCCTGGCTGGGGATTCAGATTGATTACCATTATCACCCTGACAGCAGGTACTGCATTTATCATGTGGCTTGGTGAGCAGATTACCGAAAGAGGGATCGGCAATGGTATCTCTTTGATCATTTTTGCCGGTATTGTCGCCAATATGCCGTCAGCAGGTGTTAAGATGGGACGGCTCTTGAGCACCGGGGAGATGGGGTTGTTTTCAACCATCATTCTGATTGGTCTGATGATTGCCGTGGTTGCTGCCATTATATTCATGGAACTGGCCCAGCGCAGAATTCCGGTCCACTATGCCAAACGTGTGGTCGGCAGAAAGATGTATGGCGGACAGACTTCGCATCTTCCGCTCAAGATCAATACATCGGGCGTTATTCCGCCTATTTTTGCATCTTCCATCATCATGTTTCCCACCACACTGGCTCAGTTCATCAATCTGCCTGTCATGCAGACAGTGGCCGGAATGTTCAGTCCGGGAACAATCTGGTATTACCTTTTGTATATTGGTTTTATCGTATTCTTCTGCTTTTTTTATACCGCAGTTCAGTTCAACCCTGAAGATGTGGCCGAAAATATGAAAAAGAACGGTGGATACATCCCGGGCATAAGACCGGGAAAACGGACAGCTGAGTATATTGACAAAGTGCTCACAAGGATTACTGTAGGCGGTGCGGTTTATGTCTCAGCGGTTTGTGTGTTACCTACTGTATTGATGAATAAGTTTAACGTACCTTTTTATTTCGGCGGGACAGCACTGTTGATTGTTGTTGGTGTTGCGATTGATACCATTTCCCAGATAGAGTCCCATTTAATTACCAGCAATTATGACGGTTTTCTGGGACGATCTGGAAGTAAACGGATCAAAAGCCGGTCCTGATATGTCACCGCAAAGGAGAAGAATTTAATTATGGCAAAAGAAGAGCCCATCAAAGTAGATGGTAAGGTCCTTGAAACGCTTCCCAATGCCATGTTCAAGGTTGAGCTGGAAAATAAGCATGTTCTGCTGGCGCATATATCCGGGAAAATGAGAATGCATTTTATAAAGATACTTCCCGGCGACAGGGTGACTGTGGAAATTTCTCCCTATGATTTGAGCCGTGGCAGAATTACCTATCGGTATAAATAGAATAGAAATAATGAGATGAGGAGCAGATAGATGAAAGTCAGAGCATCTGTAAAGAAAATCTGTAGAGACTGCAAAGTCATTAAAAGGCGCGGTGTTATCAGAGTTATTTGTGTCAACAAGCGCCATAAACAGCGTCAGGGATAGGAGGATAGAAAAATTTGGCACGTATAGCTGGAGTTGACTTACCGAGAGATAAGCATGCGTGGATCGCTTTAACCTATATCTATGGTATCGGGCGCAGCAGGTCTATGCATATACTTGAAAAAACGGGCATTGAGCCCACAATCAAGGCCAACGATCTGACCGAAGAACAGGTCAATGAAATCAGGAAGGTCATTGATGCCGAGTTCAAGGTTGAAGGCGAACTGCGTTCTGAAGTGTCCATGAATATAAAACGGTTGATGGATCTTGGATGTTACAGGGGGCTGCGTCATCGTAAAGGCCTGCCCTGCCACGGGCAGCGGACCAGTACCAACGCCAGAACCAGAAAAGGTCCCAAACGCGCGGCAGTGAAGAAGAAAAAGTAGGACTTAATAAAAAGGGATAACAATTATGGCAAAAAAGTCTAAAAAGGTCGTTGCCAAAAAGCGGGTTAAAAAAAATATATCAACCGGCATAGTGCATATTCAGTCTACCTTTAACAATACCATTGTCACCATTGCGGATGAAAATGGTAACACCATTTCCTGGTCATCTGCCGGGATGCAGGGGTTCAAGGGGTCCAGAAAATCCACGCCCTTTGCAGCCAAACTGGTTGCAGAAGATGCGGGGGCTAAAGCAATGGAACATGGTATGAAAAACGTCGGTGTATTTGTTAAAGGCCCTGGCCCTGGAAGAGAATCCGCGCTTCGAGCACTGCATGCACTTGGGTTTAATATTTCCATGATCAAGGATGTGACCCCGGTTCCGCATAATGGGTGCCGCCCACCCAAAAGAAGACGTGTGTAATTGTTTGAACGAACACTCACCCATCTGCGGCGTTGCATAAAAATTTGCCAAATTATAAGATCTGGTCTCACAACCTTCCAGGTTGCTCCGGTTCCAAATTCTTATGCGCCTTGCATCTGGGCAAGTCTTCGTCCAAACTGGAAACGAGATACAATATATTCCAGATTGATCAAAGAGAATATTCAAAAAAAATTTTTAATGCGTAAACTTTATCTAAAGTGATAAAGGAGGAAACGTGGCAAGATATAGAGGTTCTGTCTGCAGGCAGTGCAGACGTGAAAACATGAAGCTTTTTTTAAAAGGGGACCGTTGTTTTTCAGATAAATGCAGTTTTGACAGAAGAGGGTTCCCCCCTGGTGAGCATGGTCAGAAAAGAGCCAAACAATCAGATTACGGCATGCAACTTCGGGAAAAACAGAAAGTTAAACGAATTTATGGTGTATCTGAAAAACAGTTTAGAAATACATTTAAAAGGGCAGACCGTCAAAAAGGCATCACCGGTATTAATTTGTTGACATTACTTGAGACCCGGTTAGACAATACCGTATTTAGACTTGGATTCGTAAATTCCAGAAATCAGGGACGTCATTTTGTCCGCCACAATCATTTTACTGTAAACGGAAAAAAGGTGAATATCCCATCCTATCAGGTCAAAAAAGGGGATGTTATCGAACTTTGTGAAAAAAGTAGAACTATTCAGGCCATTACCGATTCCCTGGACGCCATTGTAAGGCGTGGTATTCCCCAGTGGCTTGATATTAATAAAGACAGTTTTAAGGGTGAAATCAAAGGTCTTCCTGCAAGGGAAGATATTTCACTGCCGATCCAGGAACAGCTGATCGTCGAGCTCTATTCAAAATAGGTTCATCATATACATGATCTACCAAATTATCTATTCAGGAGATTTAAATGTCATCTGAAAATCTTGCATATGTTAACTGGCGAGAGATGATCAAGCCGGAAAAGCTTGATGTTACCACAACTTCCACCTATGGCAAGTTTGTGTGTGAACCTCTTGAAAGGGGATACGGTATCACCATTGGTAACTCGCTTCGGCGAATTATTTTGTCATCCATTTATGGCGCAGCCATAGTCTCCGTGAAATTCGATGATGCACTTCACGAATACAGCGTTATCTCAGATATTAGAGAGGATGTTTCCGAGATCATCCTTAATCTGAAAGAATTGAAGCTCAAAGTGGACGATCCAGAAGAAAGAATATTGACCCTTAATGTCACTGGCGAGGCAGAGGTTACAGGTGCAGACATCGTCAGTCCGGACGGGCGTGTGAAGATTCTAAACCCGGAGCAGCATATTGCCACGGTAAATAAAAATGGAAAACTCAATATTGTCATGGTTGTGAAAACAGGTAAGGGATATGCCCTGGCATCAGCGAATAAGGACGACGATGCCCCTATCGGTACCATCCCCATTGATGCTGCGTTTTCCCCTATTAAGCGGGTAAAATATGTGGTGGGTACATCACGTATCGGACAGAAAACCGACTATGACAAACTGACCTTTGAAGTCTGGACAGACGGTAGTGTTACACCTGATGATGCTGTTGCTTACGGCGCAAAAATCCTTAAGGAACAGATGAATCCATTTATCAATTTTGATGAAGAACTTGAACCTGATGAATCGGAATATAAAAGTGATGACGGGGAAAAGGGATTCAATGAGAATATTTATCGTTCTGTGGATGAGCTCGAGCTCTCCGTTCGCAGTTCAAACTGTTTGAAAAATGCGAGAATCCACACTATTTATCAGCTGGTCCAGAAAACCGACAGCGAAATGCTCAAGACAAAAAATTTCGGCCGAAAATCACTCAATGAAATCAAAGAAGTGCTCAATTCAATGGAGCTGTCTTTGGGGATGGACCTTGAAGGGATCGAACCGCCGGAAGATGTGAATACCCAGGAAGGAGAATAAATACCATGAAACATAGAAAATCCGTATTAAAGCTGAACAGAACCTCTGCCCATAGAAAGGCGATGTTTAGGAACATGGTAACTTCTCTGTTCAAACACAGCAGCATCAATAAAGCCAAAGGCCTTCGTAAAATTGCCGATAAAATGATTACCCTGGCTAAACGCGGGGATCTTCATGCCAGGCGTCAAGCCATGGCGGTAATCCGTGAAAAAGATGTTGTGCATGCCCTTTTTGAAGAGGTATCAGAGAAGTTTAACGCAAGGCAGGGGGGATACACTAGAATTACCAAGCTAGGACCAAGGAAAGGGGATGTTGCTCCCATGGTTCAGATTGAATTGATCACCGATTAATTAAGATTGCAAAAATGGGTATGGTTTAAAACCATGCCCTTTCACATGCGGCAGGTTTCCGATTGTCGGAGCGCCGCTGGATTTTAAAAAGCTTTGACAGTGCCCTTATCCCCTGTCAAAGCTTTTTCTGTTTATTAAACAATGTTCTCTTCCATAAAAATTCAACGCACTGCCAAGGCGTTATCCGCCGATGGATGTCATATGATTCAACGGCATATCCCGGGCAGTCCTTTTCTCTAGGTTATGGCATAACGGTTTGTCCTTCAAGGCTGTTACCATAATCTGTTTCAACGCTTCATCATCGGCCCCGTTGCGCAGGGGGGTGAGAATATCTGTTTCATTATTCTGCAGCAGGCAGGGCCGGAGAGTGCCTCGGGAAGTCAGGCGCAATCTGTTGCATTCGCTGCAGAAATGGGAACTGACCGGCGTGATGAACCCTAAGATTCCCGGTCCCCCGGCCAGCACGTACGGTTTTGCCGGGCCGTCATTTGCCCCTTTCGGGACTGCTGTCAACGGCCCATGGGCGCCGATGATAAGATTTTTAATGTCCCTGGTCAGGATTTGCTGGCTTGCATCCACATCCGTGTCTCCCATTTGCATGTGTTCAATGAACCGGACATGAAAGGGGTATTTGAGGGTCAGTCCGGCAATGGCCTGGATTTCATCATCATTGAACCCTTTCAGAGCCACGGTATTGATTTTTATGGGTGACATGCCCAGATCATGGGCTGCCATGATAGTGTCCCATACTTTATGAAACCGGTCCCGCCCGGTAATCCAGATAAATTTTTCCGGCACCAGGGTGTCCAGGCTGAAGTTGAGCCTTTGGATACCCATATCCATTAATTCTTTTATCTTATTCCGGTTCAGGCGGGAGCCGTTGGTGGTAATGGAGATATCTTTTAACTGGGAAATGCGGCATAATTGGCGGATAAAGAAGAAAATCCCTTTTCTGACAAAGGGTTCTCCGCCGGTGACCCGGACTTTGGTGATGCCCATGTCACAGCCGATGCGGACAATTCTCAATATCTCCTCATACCGGGCAATGTTGTCATGCTCGATGAACTTGAATGGTGCTGCCGGAATACAATACCTGCACCTGAAATTACACCGGTCCGTAACGGAGATTCTCAGATAGTTGATGTTTCTGGTTCCGGCAATCATGATGTGATTTAATTTTTTCAAACATCGGACAAGGCTTTTTCATAATGCCTGAGCAAGGCTTTAATCAGACCGTCAATGGTAAAAGGATCCGCCTCAATATCCGGTGCAAGCCCTTTGGCCCGGATGGTATCCGATGTGATGGGGCCGATGCTGGCAAGGGTCACCCCTTTAAGCAGGGCAGGGGCGTTCTCTTTTTCAAGCAAGGTCAAAAAATTGGTTACAGTGGAAGATGAGGTAAAGGTCACCGCGTCAATATCCCCGGCTTTAAGCATATCAATGAGAAAGTCTTTCCCTTCATCTGCCAGCCGGGTTTCATAGGCCGTGACCTCATCCACCAGGGCGCCCATGCGGGTCAGCTCTTCGGGCAGGATAGTGCGCGCCTTTTTCGCCCGGGGCAGCAATACCTTTTTGCCGGTCATATCAAGGCCTGAAAACGCATCCACAACAGATTCCGCCCGGTAGGTCTCGGGCAGAATATCGGAAATGATGCCATAGTCTGCCAGGCGTTTTTTGGTCACAGGGCCGATGCAGGCAAATTTAAGATGTCCCAGAGCACGGACATCCTTTCCCTTTTCAAACAGGGTGTCAAAGAAAAATTTTACCCCGTTCACCGAGGTGAGCACCAGCCAGTCATACCGGTCCAGGTGATCAATGGCCGCCTCCAACGGATTTTTGTCTTCAGGCGGGGCGATTTTAATGGTGGGGATTTCTATGCACTGGGCCCCAAGGCGGCCAAGTTCGGCCACAAGGCCGGAGGACTGGGCCCGGGCCCGGGTAATCACAATTTTTTTCCCGAACAAAGGTTTTTTGTCAAACCAGGACAACTCATCTCGTAAAGAGACCACATGGCCCACCACAATGATGGCCGGGGATTTCAGGCCTGCTTTTTCAACCGCATCCACAATGGTGGCAAGGGTGCCGGTCACGGTCTGCTGGCGGGTGGTGGTGCCCCAGCGCACCAGGGCCACAGGTGTGTCCGCCGGTTTGCCGTGTTCCATCAGTTTTGTCACGATATTGGACAGATTTTTTACCCCCATGAGAAAGACAAGGGTGGCGTCGGATTTTGCAAATATGTCCCACTGCATCCGGGACTCTTTTTTATCGGGCCGTTCGTGACCGGTAATAAAGGAGACAAAGGAGGTGTGGTCCCTGTGGGTTACAGGTATGCCGGCATAGGCCGGGGCCGCCACGGCCGACGTGACACCGGGGATCACCTCATAACTGATGCCGTAAGACAAAAGCTCCTGGGCCTCCTCCCCGCCGCGGCCGAAAACAAAGGGGTCGCCGCCCTTGAGACGGGCCACATTTTTTCCTTCCCTGGCCTTGTCAACCAGCAGCCGGTTGATCTTGTCCTGGGTCAGGGTGTGGTCCCCGCCTTTTTTCCCCACGTAGATAATTTCAGCGTCTTTTCCCGCATACCCAAGCAGAAAAGGAGATGCCAGGTAATCATAAACCACCACATCCGCAGCTTGAATGCACTCTTTTGCCTTTACGGTGATGAGCCCGGGGTCTCCCGGGCCTGCACCAATCAGATAAACCTTGCCCCTGGTTTGTGTCATGGGATATTAAGTGCCTCCAATATGCGTTGTCCGCCTTTATCAAGAACAAGTTTTGCCAGTTCCCGGCCTTTTTC
>QKDP01000206.1 GCA_003252055.1 Desulfobacter postgatei
CTATTGCACAATATGCCTTTTCTGCTCAAGCTGGACAATGGAAGGGGTCAGGAAAATAAGCAGCTCATTTCGATTATCAACCTTGGCTTTTGAAGCAAAAAGATAGCCTAACCCCGGAATGCCCGATAGAAAGGGAACACCATCGCTGTCCTGGGTCTGGGTCGTCTTAATAACACCGCCGATGACAACCGTATCGCTATTATTGACCAAAAGCTCTGTTTGCGCCTCATTTGTCACCAGGGACGGGACACCTAAGGAAGTTTCGGGGCCAACGTCATTCTTGGTCAACCGTACGGTCATGGAAATTCTGTTATCCGGCGTAACATGAGGGGTTACTTCCAGCAGCAGGTCAATGTCTTTAAACGCCACTGAAGACCCGCCGGAATCATCACGCTCTTCATAGGCAAATTGTTGGCCCTGTTTGATCATGGCCTTTTTGTTGTCCAGGGTCAGAATTCTTGGGGAGGATACGATCCTGACGTGGCCCTGTTCTTCGGAGGCTTCAAGCTGGGCATTAAGTGCGCTGACAGAAGACCCGAACAACCCGAAAAAGGAGAAATCACCGGAAACCCCCACGGTTGATCCGTTAACAGACACAGAGTAATCATCTACAAAGTTCGATGTCACATCAGCCGCATTGGACAGGTTCCAGTTGATCCCAAAATTTCTGGAAAAATCCTTGGTTACCTCAACCACCTTAGCCTCAATCATGATCTGGGGCGTCACCTTATCCAGACGGTAGATCAGCTCATTGGCCTGGGCGATTTTGGCCCGGGTGTCGGTAATAATCAGCATATTGGTACGGGTGTCCACTGAAATCTTGCCCCGCTCCGGGGTCAGAATCTGGGATACATGGGGTTGAATGTCAGCCTTTGCGTCTGAATAATTGACAGGGATATATTCGGTAACAAGGGGTTCCAGGGCTTTTTTCTGAGCTTCGGATTTCTGCCGGGCAGCAATGGCTTGCTGGCGCTCATTTTCCTCCCTGGCGAGGGTTGCTGTGGTGGCAATGCGGATGACATTGCCCTCCATTTTTTTACCAAGGCCGTTCATTTTCAAAACAAGATCAAGGATCTGATCCCAGGGCACGGGATCTTCCAGGCTCAATGTCACCTTGCCCTGCACATCCTTATCAATGGCAAAGTTCTTGCCACCCACACTTTTCAATATCCTGAAAACATTTTTAATATCTGTTTCATAAAAATCCAGTTTGATTTTTTCGCCGGTGTACCGGACCGAGGAAGGATTCAACAAAGGATCCTGGTCCAGGGAAGCCCCCTTTTCTTGAGCCGTTGACTGCCCCTGACCCGATTCTTGAAATCCTGCATGGGATTTTTGGCCGCCATTCAGACTCTTTTTGGCTTTATCAAATTCAGGCGGAGAAATGGTGGATGCTTCAAAGGTCATATGAATGCCTCTGGTGGTTTGAACCACGTGGAACGGCACTTTTTCCCTGATCTTGACATCCACCAGCGTATCATTGGGATTTGCCGGGTTTGGCCGGGGCATGACCTGTTCAACGGCAGAATTGAAATAACGGGTCTCAAGGGGGCGCTGATGAAGGAGGGGCACGGTTGTATTATATAATATCAGCCATAGGGATTCATCGCTGTTCTGAATGGTTTCGTACCGAACCGGATGATCCGTTAAAATCTGAATATCAGACCGGCCAAGAGTATCGTTATCAAATTCAATGTGGGTCAGATGGGCTGTCGTTCCAGGGATAGGAACATCTTCGGGGAGCACCGCAGCCTCTTTCAAACCCTGTCCGGGTTCATCTGCAACCAGGCCTGCCCCAGCCGTCTGTTCAAGAGCGGCCTGACTGCCTTTGAGAATGATACCCAAACGGTCCGGTTTTTCCTCGACAATGTACGGCAGGTCCGCTTTAAGCAGGATATCCACCTTGACGCTTGTCTGGCTCTGATCAGCAAACCCAACCTTTACACCGCTGACACGGGAATCGGAAAAGTATCCGGCATCCACACCGGGGGCAAGACGGACATTGGACAGATAGACGCTCACTGCAAAGGGGAAATCCTGCTTAATGGAAGTATAATCATCCAACGCCCCGGAACCCTGGATCCATACCTCAAACGCATCTGCTTCCGGGTTGACCCATATTTTATCAATCGTTTTGGGCAAAGAGGCAGAATCGTCCTGTGAAGCCTGGCTTCCCTGCACCTTGACTGTACTTGACGGTGCTGCAGTCGTTTGGGTTACGCACCCTGCCGTAAAGGAAAGCAGCAGCACCGATATGATAAGACCTGTCCCATAATGCCTGACAGCAGACCGATAATTAACCATCATTTTACTCCTCATCCTCGCTTTTATGAAATTTAATCTCCTCATACCGCTTATGGAGTTCTCCTTTGTAATCTTTGACATTTTCTTCAATTTTAATGCCTTCCCCGGTGATGGATGTCACCCTTCCGCCATTGGGCCCGATATAAGTACCAATGGAAACCTCATACCCTTTACCGGTAGCTTCCTCCACCATGGCAATGGTCCTGCCTGGCATTTCAACAACCGCCACCAGCTTAACCTGGCTTAACGCCAGTTTTTCCAGCGGTGTTAATATTCTCTTGGGCTTTGAATCCCCGGATAAACCTGACCCGGCAGACGCGTTTTTTTCAGCAATCAGAGGAATGAACGGATCCACCCGGTCCTCGCTGTCATATTTTTCCATGGGTGTGGAAATACCGGTTTTTTGTAAGCTATCTGCACCATCATTGTCGTGCCCGGTCCGGTGGTCTTTGACGGAAGAATCCTGCGCTGGTTTCACATCAGAGACCGATGCCCGTTTTTTCCCGGCATCTCCGGGAACAGCTTTTTGCGTTACCCGCGGATTTGATTTGGAAATGGGTTTGGAAACCACCTGAATCTGCTTTGTCAATTCTGGCGCAGGGGCCTGCGCCTCATTACAGGCTGATGCAAACAATAATGAGACTCCCAAACTGGCCACGCAACATATTTTAATTAATTTTTCCATATCCGGCGCCTTTTACCCATTTTTGCGTTTCTTCTTGCCTTTATTACCCGTATCCCCATCTTCCTTGGGCTCAACAAACATGTAGGTAACGGCCACGCATTTCATCTGGATTTCATTTCTGTCAGCCGCCTCTTTTCCGGAAACCCGGTTCATATTGATGGTCGATATATTAACAACACGATTAAGCCCTGCAACCCGGTAAAAGAATTCAGCCATCTGGTGGTAATGGCCCGCCACCGTCATGGAAAATGGGATTTCTGTGTAGAAGTCTTTCTTTACCATGTTCTGGGGCGCAAACAACTGGACTTCAAGGCCGGCATCCCTTCCTGCCTTGGATATTTCATCCAGCAAAGACGGCAGCTCTCTTTTGTCCGGCAGGGCGGTCATGGCAATATTGAACCGTCCCCGGGCTTGGGCCATCTGAGCTTCCACCTTTTCAAGGGCGGCAGCTTTGATCTTGTACGTTGACAAAAGATTTTTCTGTTTTTCCAGATCTTGCCTGGCTGCCATAAGCGTATCAAGCTTTGGGGTCAACAGGAAAAAATAAAACCCGGCACCGATTAAACCCCATGTGCCCAGACAGATAAGCAGACGTTGGACTTTGGTCAACGCCCCTATTTTTTCAAACAGGGCGTCCATCTTCCCTTTTTTTTTTACAGTGCTGTCTTTCTTTTTCCCGGCCATTATTTTTTCCCTTTTTTGGACTTCCCGTCCTTATCAGTCTGTGCGGGCAGTATCTTTGTGCAGGATATTTCAAATTCCTTTAACCGAATATTGCCGCCAAATCCCTTTGTCTTTGACACTTTTAAGTCTACTGCCCCAAATATCGGAGAACTTTCAAGATATCTCATAAATGCAGCAATGGTCGGGTTATCAAAGGCAATCCCTTTTAAAGAAACGGTCCGGGCATCTGCGGCCACACTGGATAACCACATTTTCTTTTCTACAAGTCTGTCTGCCAACTGCTCTAATAAAATCTGCTGCTCATTCTTTCTTTTTTTCAGATTTTCAACAATGGCCAGTTTATCCTCCAGAATCGCCAGATCTTTCTTAATCCGGGAAACCCTATCTGCCGTCTTCTTATATTTAAGGCTTTCAGTCTTTATCTGGGCGACCTTATTCTGTGTCTGGGACAGTTCATCATCCAGCGTAAAGAACACCCAGCACAGTGCCAGAATGATAAAAACAAGGGAAAGGGAAAATACGGATACCTGACGGCGGATATTTTCTTTTTTCCTGGCAAGCCTGAAAGGCAACAGATTGATTCGTATCATTTGTCATCCACGCGTCTCATGGCAAGCCCCAGTGCAATGGGGGCCAGAAACTGGTACGCTTCCAGTTCGCCAAGTTCTTTTAAATCGCTGACCAGTCCGGCAAAGGGATTAATCTTTGACACCGCAACCTTCAGCTCTTTAGTCATTTTTTCAGCCAGCAGGTCTATGAAACCACCCCCGCCGCTGACAACAATCTGTTCAACCCCGGCATTGCCGGGACCGGACTCAAAACTATAAACCACCTCGCAGATATCTGAACACCAGTTGCCGACAACCATTTCATAAAGGTCGCCCAACACCTGTGCAGATTCCGGATAATCGACCTCGCCCATGATAATCTGCAATGCCTTTTCCCGGTCAACCTCAAGTTGTTCACTGACGACAGAGACAAGCTGATAGCATCCGTTGCTCATATCCCGCATCATCATGGAATTATTATTCTGAAGTATATTCACACTTGTTTTGGAAGCCCCCACATCAAGCAGCAGGGTTATACGCTCATGATCAACATCAGGAAGGATTTCATAAACATTTTGAAGGGCAATCGCATCCACATCAATAATAACGGGATTAAGACCCGCCATATGGATCAGCTCAACATATTCATCCACCAGATCCTGCTTGACCGCGACAAGCAGCACATTCATCTGTTCCGCAGAGTACTCGCTGTCTCCCAGAATCTGGTAATCGATATTGACTTCATCTATATCATAGGGAATATATTGCTCGGCCTCTGCCCGAATATTTCTATGCAGTTGCTCATCAGTCACCTTTGATGTGCTGATGGTCTTGATAACCACGGAATGGCCGCCGGTGGAGAGCGCCACTTTTTTTTCCTTGATCTTCTGCGACTTAAACAAGGAGCGAATAATTTCAGCCAAACCCTCCATATCGGCAATCCGGCCTTCCTGGATCATGCCTTCGGGGACATTTGCGATGCCGAATTTGTGAAGCGTGCGGCCTTTCTTGGTCGTCTTCAGTTCGGCCACTTTGACGAAAGCAGCCCCAATGTCTAGGCCGACAAGGTGATCGTTTTTTCCGAATATCATATGTATCTATCCTCAATTGTGGCTGTCACAAAAGGTCTGAACTTAAGAGTGCAAATATGGGGTGCTTAAAACAGGCTTGTTGTATTTTGGATTTCAACCGTTTTGGATGCTATTATCCAGCCGTTCACGCCAGCCGGTTGGGCCTACTTTATAACGTAGTTCACATTTTAAACAAAAAAGCCCAAACTTTTTTTTGAAAGAATGGACTTGGCAAATCGCCTTTTTTATGGCAACCCCGCTACCCATCCATGTTGCCGGGCCGGAGGCTTTGCGTCCCACTCTTTCGAGAGGTTTGCCTTTTTCACTTATTTATAAAGTTTTAATAGATTTTTAATTTAAGCAGTTTACATGCCAGTTGGTTAATAAATTTAAAATTATTTTATTTCAAGATATTGCACTGAAAACAACAGGACTATGTCTATTTTAAAATTTACATTTTTTGTGCTATTGACAACAAAAATTGTCAGATAGCTGTATTGAACGGATAAAATATCTTTTTGCCTATCTCTTAAGTTTTGCAATACTGAAAATAATATTTATTGATATCCTACATTAACATGACTATATATCTGATACGAAATGCACGCAGCGTCAAATAGCATCAAACGAATTAACTTCTTGAATAGCAAATAAAAAAAAGTAGTTGCCAAATTAAAAGCCCCAGAAAAAAAATAATCAAAGATATAGAAAGATGGATTAATGTGAAAAAAAAGCAACAAAAAGAGACCGGCAATTCCGGCACCCGGCCTTTTGTTTTAGTCAAAGCGTTCACGGTCTCAAGCCTTGCTGTCATGCTTACGGCCACCATTGTTATTGCAGCGTTGAATGCCCACTGGGTAAGAAAAATACTGCTTGAGAAAAGTAAGGAATATAACCGGCTTTTAGTGGAAAACCTCAACCACCAGATATTTTTAAGATTTGTTTGGCCTGTGGTTTTCAAACATGGAGAGATAAAACTGAGGGAACCGGAGCAGTATCAGCTTCTTGACACAGTTGTCAAAAGCACCCTGCACAGTTTCCATGTGGAAATGGTCAATATCTACGCAACGGACAATGTTATTGCCTATAGTCTGGATAAAGCCCGGATCGGCAAAGAAAATGCCGGCGGGGTCCATTATGAAAAAGCCATGAAAAAGCAGGCAACCTCCAAGCTCGTTCAGCATGGCAACTGGATTGAACTGACATTCTGGTTTCCCAAAGAGACAAAAATTGTCACCTTTGCCCCCTTGATGCAGGAAGTCCAACTCACCCGGGAAAAGGACAGAATGGTAATCGGTGTTATTGAGATTATCAGGGATGTATCTGATGATTATCAGCAGGTATTTAAACTCCAGGGATTGATTGTTGTCAGTTGCGCCACCATCATGGGCATTCTTTTTCTTATTCTTAGGTTTGTGGTAAAACACGGAGAAAATATTATTAAGCACAGAGCTGAAGAACGGCTCAAGCTGGAAGAAAAACTGCGCCAGGCTGAACATCTGTCCGCAATCGGTGAAATGACTGCCGGCGTATCACACGAAATTCGCAATCCTTTGGGTATTATAAAAAGCTCTGCGCAGCTGATGGAAAAAAAAATGGCCAAGCTGGACCCGTCCAGCAGTATTCCGGGCATCATTGTTGAAGAATCTACCCGCCTAGACCGTATCATCACAGATTTCCTTGACTTTGCAAAACCAAAAATCGCAGACTTAAGACCCTGCTGCCTGGAAGATATCATAGAAAAAAACATCGCTTTTTTAGCCTCTTCAGATGAGCATAAAGATATCAAAATCATCCGGGAATACCAGGGCAACCTGCCGGACATTCTTGGAGACCCTGCTATGCTCTATCAGGCATTTTTAAATATTTTTCTAAATGCATTTCAGGCCATGGACCGGAAGGATGGAAGCATCACCATTGCCACATGGCATGAACCCGGGTTTGTCCATGCCAGCTTCACAGATACAGGCCCGGGCATTGAAGAAGATGTGCTGAAAAAAATATGGACGCCCTTTTTCACCACCAAGGAAATGGGAACCGGTTTAGGCCTTGGCATCATTAAAAACATCATTCAGGCCCACCAGGGGAAAATCAGCATAACCAATGCCGAACCCTGTGGAACCAGGGTGGAGATACGTCTGCCCTCAGAGCTCTAAAATATCCGGGAGTTATCATGGAAAACATATTGATTGTAGATGACGAAAAACACTACCCAATGATTATAGGGGAAGTGCTGTCCGAAGAAGGATATACCCCTTTCACCGCATCAAGCGGCATGGAAGCACTGGATATTCTTAATACCCAGCCCATTGACCTGGTCTTATCCGATGTCAAAATGCCGGGCATGTCCGGGATTGACCTTCTGGAAAAAGCCAAACAGATAAAACCGGATCTTCCGGTGATCATCATGACAGCATTCGGCAGTGTGGAAAAGGCGGTGGAAGCCATGCACAAGGGCGCCTACACCTTTATTTTAAAACCTTTTGAAAACGAAGCCCTCATTGCTCACATTGCCAAAGCACTGTCCATGTCCAAAATTGTCCGGGAGAACATGCTGCTTAAAGATGCGATCCAGTCCCGGTACCAGTTTGACAACATCATTGGTAAAAGCAAACCCATGCAGGCGCTGTACGAAATCATTAAAAAGGTGGCTCCAACCAGTGCCTCGGTGCTTGTGGAAGGGGAAAGCGGCACCGGCAAGGAACTTGTGGCCAAATCAATTCATTACAACAGCATGCGCAAGGATCACCCCCTGGTTGCGGTGAACTGTTCGGCGTTTGCCGAGTCTCTTCTGGAAAGCGAACTTTTCGGACATGAAAAAGGGGCGTTCACCGGTGCGGTGGGGTTGAAAAAAGGCCGGTTTGAAATGGCGGATAAAGGCACGCTGTTCCT
>QKDP01000325.1 GCA_003252055.1 Desulfobacter postgatei
GGAGAACGGAGTGCCGCTTCGATCAGAATATCACAATGTTCAGGACTTACGGGTTTATCCTCAAACTGCCGGATGCTTCTTCTTTTACGCAATAATTCAATAAACATTTTACCTCCTGTTTTTAGCCATCTTTATATCGTTTTAAGGCATTCTTTATACCACGTTAAACAGGGTTTTAAATATGTAAGACAATTTATTTCATTATTTGCACACAGATCGGTTTCACGATCGCCCAGGCGCTTAATAACAACTGTTCTCTTGTGACAAAAATCGTGATAACCATGATTATCAGTTTATAGTCCATAATGAAATCCCGGGGAATGAATTTGGGAAGGCTGTTCGGAAACCGCGTTGCATTTAAGCAAAAAGAATGTTTCCGGACAGCCATGTTAGGTTGTCAATTATCAGTCGGGACTTGCGGTATGATCCTCGTAGTGTTTTTCCATCCAACTATACATCTTATCCATCTTATTTTGTTTCTGAGTCTGTGCTTTCTCTATCCTTTTCTCAATGTTTTCAAGCGCGACCGACTGCGACCGCTCATTTCTTGCGCTTACGCTTGTAATCCCTGTCGCGAAAACCATGACTGCAAGCATAATAATTATTGCTAATACTCTATACTTTTGCATCCAATCCTCCTTCTTGTTTTAACATTCTTGTTAAATTGATTATTTAGAACGCATTTTTCTCACATTTAATTATAAAATTTTATGAAGCAACTATAATGCCAACAAGAATTTTATATTGGTTTAATAATTTTTGGATATGGTATTTTTCATCAATTAACTAAAGCCTTAAACTTTTATGCAAGGCTGGGGGTTAAAGAAGCCCATAGTGCTGCAGGCCGTCAATAATGCCGGCCGCATAGGCTTTTGAAGAGAAATGTATTTTTTTCCGTCCTTTTAGAAACGAAAGTTCAGGCTGGTAATTGCCCACGACCAGTCCCAACGTGTTGCCGGTCAGCATTTCCTCGTCGTTGCCTGAATCCCCACAGACCATAATATTGCTGATGGGAATTTCCCATTTGTAGCTTAGATACCGCACCGCTTTTCCCTTGGATGCCCGGTAGGGCAAAATGTCAAGAAATTCATCATGGGAATAGATAACGTTGCAGTGACATTTGTGACGGGTCAGTTTTTCGTAGATCTTTGGGATGCGGTCCTTGTCGGGAGGCATGTAATAGCTGATCTTGAACTGACGCTGGGTTTCCTCTTCCTGGTAGTCCAAAAAATCAAATTCATCCAGCAGACTTTTGATTTTATCCCGGTTCCATCGTTTAGAGATATGGGCCTGCCATCCTTTATCCGGAAAGGATTCAAACCGGTAATACATTTCTGCGCCCACCGAAGAGATAATCAGATCCGGCACGATCAGCCGGTTCTTTTCAAAAATATTAATGGCGGATTGAACGGTTCGGCCGGTGGCCACCCCGAAACCGATGTTACGACTGTTGGTTTTGATAATATCCATCAATTCATCCAGGGCCTGTTCATCCCCCAAAAGCGTGTTGTCTATATCGGTGATGAGAAACCGGTCCAACCGGGTCAGCCGGTCCCCGATGGGGATCTTCCCCTGCTGTTTGCAGATGGCCTGGGGCTTCCGGCCGTCTGAAAAGATCTCCAGATCTTTCAGATACCGGTTTATATGGGCATCCCATGTATAATGTTCGTGAATGCCTTTTATGCCGTTAATGGAATAATCCTTCCATGTATCGGCATCAATCAGGATGCTTTTAAGGGCTTTGGCGATATCATCCGTATTCGTCGGATCCACCAGCAGGCCGTTTTGGCAGTTATTAAGAATGTCTTTCGGGCCGCCGTCATGGGTGGCGACAATGGGCAGTCCGCAGGCAGCAGCTTCTATCAGGGTCAGACCGAAGGGTTCGGTCAGGGCGACGTTAACGAAAACCCCTTTGCGTTCTGCGGTAATGCGGTAGAGTTCGGGTACCTCATAAGTGAAATCATGCTTTTTGGGGATGGCCATTTTTCCGTAAAGATCGTATTTGTCCATCAGCAGCAGCATTTCCGTGAGCACTTCTTTTTCGTTCTCTTCCATTTCCCCGATATTTTTGCGTATGCCGGCGAAAATGGCCAGATTGGCGATGGCCTGAAGCTCTTTATCTTTTCCATAGGCATGAATCAGCCCGGAGATGTTTTTTCGCTTATCCGCGCGGCACAGTGCCAGAATCAAAGGCTTGGCCGGACGTTTGAAGAATCGCCTGAGTTCTTCCACGACAGATCCATAGGCAAGGATGCATTCATCGCTTTTTTGGTTAGCTGTCATCATCATATCAACATGATAGGAGTAAAAAGCCGCCAGGTTAAGACCCGGCGGAATCACTGAATACCGGGCTAAATCCTTGTTCTGATACATGCCGTACTGCTCTTCGATTTCCTGGCGGGTACTGGTGATGATGAGATCCGCATTCTTGATGATTTCTTCTTCGGTTTCGATGCGCTGATTAATGTTAAAACGTTTCTGAATCTCCTCGGGTTTCATTCCTTCATGAATCAGGCGTTTCTTTTTGACCCGGCCCATGGAATGGCCGGTGTAGATAAAGGGTGAGCCGAAATATTCAGACAGACAGATCCCGACGTATCCGGCATCGGGGTAATGTCCGTGAATTATATTCGGATATCGCCCCTGGCGGCGGATAAATTTGATGGTTTTATCTATGAATTCATCCAGATGCGGCCAGAGCAGTTCTTTGCGCATATACTTTTTTCCGCCGCACTGTATCCGTACGATTCTGAATTTATCCGAAATTTCTTCTACGGGGACGCTGTAGTCCTCTGACACCCGTTTGTCTGAAATCATACGGGTGAAGAGATCCACCCGCTTCACTTTTTCATGGCGGCTTAAGGCTTCCGCCTGTTCAACAACATATTTTATCTGGCCCCCGGTGTCCGCATCGCGTCCGAGTTCCATATTGTCATATCGAAGCAGACCGTGAATACTGAACATTTGGAAATAGAGTCCTTCTTTCATTTTGAAACCTTTCTGGTAAAATAGTGCCCGACCGAAAACCGCGAATTTTACCGATTACTTCGTTGGGCGGAAATTTTAATCCTCGGAATATTATATATATGCCTGCGGTTAAAATTTCCGTCCGCCTTGTACTCGACAAAATTTCCAGGTTTTCCTTCAGCCACTAACATAGAAGATAGATATAGGTAGGATGGGAAGACGCTTTTTGTCAAGAAAAGTATTTCGGTGTAGCCTAACACCGAGAAGATTCCGGACGGGTTCCGGCAAAAAAACTATTGCTTCGCTTCAGGGGTGGGATAATAAATCGCACAGGCATCATCGGATTCCCAGGCCATGACCCTGGAAACCACGACTTTTTCGTCCAGATTTTTGTCCAGGTATGCCTGGACCTTGTCTGCAATATAGATGGCAATACGTTCGGATGTGGGCTGTTTGTCTTCAAAGGCAGGCAGTTCGTTTAAAAATCTGTGGTCCAGTTCCCCGTCCACAACAGCCCGGACCGCCCGTTTGATATCTCCGAAATCGGCCAGCACCCCGGCATCGTTCAATTGATCGCCTTTGACATATACTTCCACCTGCCAGTTGTGTCCGTGCAGGTTTTCACATTTCCGGCCCACCATGGCAAGCTGGTGCGCCCCGGCAAACCGGGTTTTAACTTTTAGTTCAAACATAGCCCCCCTGTTTTTCCCGTTCAGGCACTGTTTCCCTTATTTCCCTTATCATAAATTTTTAAACAAATTTTTCAGCTTGTTTGATATTTTATTTGCATCAAGTCTGTCAAACTCTTCAAGCAGATCCTTTTGTTTCTGACTCAGTTTGGTAGGCGTTTTGACGACTACCTTGATAATCTGGTCCCCTCTCCGGCCGGTTCTCAAAGAGGCAATACCCTCTCCTTTGAACTGGAAAGAGTCTCCATACTGAGTCCCGGCGGGGATTGTCAATTCCTTTTCTCCCACTAACGTGGGCACGGTAATGTCGGCACCAAGGGCTGCCTGGATAAAAGAAATATCAATGGCACAGATAATATCGGTTTTATCCCGCTGAAAAAACTTATGGGGTTTGACATTAATGACCACGTAAAGATCACCTGAAGGGCCGTTGGGCGTGCTGGAGGACTCGCCTTCTCCGGTAAGGCGCAGCTTTGAACCCACATCCACACCGGCAGGAATTTTGACCTGGACCTTGCGGTTGATTTGCATACGGCCGCCCCCCCGGCATTTGGGACAGGGATTGGGAATAATTGTCCCCCTGCCCTTGCAATAGGGACAGGTTGTTTTGACTTTAAAAAAGCCCTGGCTCTGGATATACTGCCCCGTGCCCCGGCAGTGGGAGCAGGTTTCTGCAGATGAACCGGGTGCGGCACCGGACCCGTTGCACTCGTCACAGGTTTCCATCTTTGGTATGGAGATGGTCTTTTCCGTACCAAAGGCAGCCTCTATAAAATCTATGGTCATGTCATAGCGCAGATCTGATCCCCGCCTGGGCCGGTTGCCGCCACGCCCGCCACCAAAACCGAAAAAATCTTCAAAAATATCACCGAAACTTGAAAATATGTCCTCAAATCCGCTGGGACCTGAATGGCCGGCGCCGTCAAGGCCCTGGTGGCCGAATTGGTCATAAATCTGGCGTTTGTTGTCGTCAGACAGGACTTCATAGGCTTCAGACGCTTCTTTGAATTTATTTTCAGCCTCTTTATTGTCCGGATTCTTGTCCGGATGATATTTGACGGCAAGTTTTCTGTAAGCTTTTTTCAGCGTAGTTTTATCTGCATCCCGGTTTACCCCAAGGATTTCATAGTAGTCTCGTTTTTCACTCATATCAGTGCCCGATAGTGCTTTAATTTATAATTGTGTTTAACCCGGTTGTATGATAGCTTCCAAACCTGCTTTGATTAAAATAAACAATTTAAAATAACTCAGATTCTAAAGTTGTCAACGATGAACCAAGAACTGGATTTTGTCAAAGAGATGTTTGACAAAATTGCACCCAAATATGATTTTTTAAACCGACTGCTCAGCATGCGCCAGGATGTGTACTGGCGAAAGGAAATGGTCAAGGCTGCAAAACTAAAATCCGGCGCCCTAGTGTTAGACGCGGCCTGTGGGACCTGTGATGTAGGTCTTGAAGTCAGCCGGTTTCTCAAGGGCCGGACATCTATTACCGGCCTGGACTTTTCCTTTGGCATGCTGACCCTTGGCAAAAAAAAACTGGACTGCCCCAGGGGCCGGGCCATTTCCCTTGTCAACGGTGATGCGTTGAACCTGCCCGTAAAAAATCTGCAGTTTGACGCTGGTTTCATGGCCTTTGGCATCCGCAATATCATGAACCGCACCGGGGCCATGAAAGAATTTTACCGCACCCTGAAACCGGGCGGCAGAATTATCATTCTGGAGCTGACCACACCCCAGAAGGGACTCATGCACAGGCTTTACCTTTTGTACTTTCAAAAAATATTGCCGCTAATAGGCTCTTTTTTTTCAAAACACGGCAATGCGTACACTTATCTGCCTGAATCCGTATTAAAATTTCCCGATCCCGTATCCTTTGCACGCCAGATGAAAGTGGCAGGGTTCAAGGAGATCCGGTTCAAAGAGATGACCCTGGGCATTGTCACCCTATTTGTAGGTATAAAGCTGTAAAATGAAAAACTTTCTTTTATACACCATTGAAGGCCGGGTCCTTGTGACCGGTTTTTTGTTTACTGCCGTATTTCTTATTTTTGTTATCATTGGTATCGTCCAAGGCAAGCCGGAGGCAGAGGTTGTTTTGGTAGTGTTCATTACCCACTGTCTGGGCAGCCGGGCCGGAGGCATCGGCCTTTGCATACTTAACGGTTTTGACCCTGTTACCACCATTGCCTTAAATTTTTATTTGGAAGCCCTGATTGTCTGCTATACCTATGCAACCTTTGCCCTAAGTACCAGCGGTATATTCAAAGCAGCCTGGATCAAAAGATCCGTGGAGACGCTCAGGGAAAAGGCTGAGGAGAAAAAAGAGAAAATAGAACGCTGGGGCTGGATCGGAATATTCACCTTTGTGATGGCGCCCTTGCCTGTTACAGGCCCTGTGATGGGCACCATCATCGGTTATATGCTCAGGATGCGTCTATTCAGCAATTTCACTGCGGCAGGCCTTGGCACCCTGGTAGCCATCGTGGCCTGGTGCTATGGGTTTGACTTCCTTGAGCACCGGTTTGCAATGCTCCAGTATGTTTTTGCCGCCATCTGTATAGTTATCATCATCCCTTACCTGAAGCCATTGAAAAAATTCATTAATTCCCTGCACCATGAGAGTGATGGATAGCGGACTTACCTTTACAAACCGTTGACCGTACTTATATTAAGCGCTAAATTTTTTAAAAGACAGTCTAATACTGCACAAGGAGCGTTCAGGTGAAACAGATCTTAGTACTGGCCACAACCAATAAAGGCAAAACAAGGGAATTAAAGGACAGGCTGCAGGGCTATCCGGTGGAGATAAAAAACCTGTCTGATTTTGGTCCCATTCCAGAGGTAATAGAAGACGGGGAGACCTTTGACGACAATGCCTATAAAAAGGCGTCATTTATTGCCAGAATTCTGGGGTATCCAGCCCTGGCGGACGACTCAGGGCTTTGCGTGGAAGCACTGGACGGGGCACCAGGCGTGTATTCGGCCCGTTACGCCGGGGAAAATGCCACGGACCAGGACAATGTGGACAAACTTCTGGAAGCCATGAAAAATGAAGAGAACCGCAAAGCAGCCTTTGAATGTGTGATCTCCATTGCGGTTCCCACGGGTGCCGCGTTGACCTATGAAGGCCGCTGTGAAGGGGTGCTTACCCGGGAACCTGCGGGCAACAACGGGTTTGGTTATGATCCGCTGTTCTTTTTCCCGGAATTGAATAAAACCTTTGCCCAGTTGTCCATGGATGAAAAGGCAAAGGTCAGCCACAGGGGAAAGGCGTTGCAGGAGGTCACCCAGGAGATGGACAAAATCCTGGACTGGATAGATATTCAAATGTCGCGGATTATCACCGAACCGGGGGGCTGTCTTGCACCCAAAGGAAACGACAATGGATAAATTCAAAGAGCTGGTAAAGTCCAACCGGTCCTGCAGACGGTTTGACAATGGGTTTGCCCTGGATACCCGGACCTTGACAGATCTTGTGGAACTGGCCCGGTATACGGCCTCCGGAGCCAACAACCAACCCCTTAAATATATCATTTCCAGCAGCCGGGAACAAAACGATCGGATCTTTTCCTGCCTGACCTGGGCCGCTTATCTGAAAGACTGGAAAGGTCCGGAACCTGCGGAACACCCCACAGGATACATTGTCATCCTGGGAGATACCACCATTTCAAACAATTTCTGGTGCGACCACGGCATTGCCGCCCAGACCATGCTGCTCGGGGCCCGGGCAAGGGGACTGGCCGGATGTATCTTTGCCGCAATCAATATCAAAAAACTTAAAAATCTGCTTGGCATCGGCGATCACCTGGAGGTCCTGCTGGTCATCGCACTTGGCAAACCCGTGGAAGAAGCCTGCATTGACGATGTGGATGACGGCGGGGATATCCGGTACTTCCGGGATGAAAACCAGGTTCACCACGTTCCCAAGCGTAAACTTGAGGATCTGATTCTCAAAGCCTTTTAGCTGTGAAGGTACTGTTTGTTAATCCATCCTGCCTGGATCCGAGGGTTACGGACCCGGATGCACTCCAGGTTCCCATCGGACTTTATTATCTGGCATCCGTGCTTCTGGACCAGGGGTGGATATCAGGTATTTTAAATCTTGCGCCGGCAGGCCCGGCCAACCCGTCGGTAAAGGGATCGGCAAAAAAAGCCCTTGACCTGTTCACCCAATCCATCGTGCGGGAGCAGCCTGATATCATAGGATTTTCCGTAACCAGCCCCACCCGGATCAATGCCATGGCATGCGCAGACAAGGCCCGGCAGCTTTTGCCGGACTCGCTCATTGTTTTTGGGGGGCCCGGGGCCACCTTTATGGCGGATTTCCTGTTTGACGCCTGCCCGGCCCTGGATGTGATTGTCAAAGGCGAAGGAGAGATCAGCACGGCAAAACTGGTCAATGCGGCAAAAAAAACCAAAAACCGTTTTGACACCATCCACCAGGCCCAGGCCTTCAGAGCAGAGCTCACACATGACCTTGACCGGATTCCCGGCATTGTTTTCCGCAAGGGTCCGCAAGGGTCTATGCCTTCATGACACAGGTCCGGGTGAGCTGGTAAAGAACCTGGACGCCCTGCCCCACCCGTCCCGGTATTTCACTTACCAGCACCTGGCCATGTCCCGGGGATGTCCGGGTCGATGCACCTTTTGCGGCTCCCCGAAATTCTGGGGCACGTCCCTTGTCCGCCGCCACTCGCCCCAATGGCTGTTTGAAGAGATAAAGGCGCTGTCCCAGAAAGGCATCACCCATTTTTTTATCAGTGACGACACCTTTACCATGGATGGCGATGCAGTTATGGCCTTATGCGAAAAAATGATCAAGGCAGATCTTGGCATCACCTGGAATGCTATCTCCCGGGTGGATTATATTGACGAAAGCATACTTGGACCCATGCGCCGGGCCGGATGCATCCAGATCAGCTTCGGTATTGAATCCGGGGCTGAGCCTATCAAAAAGATCCTTGGCAAACCCATTGACAATGACACCTGCGTGGCAGCCTTTGACAAGGTGCGTGCCTTTGGCATCCTGCCCCGGGCCTATTTTATCTATGGCTCTCCGGGAGAGACCGATGCCACCATCCAGGACAGCATCGATCTTATGATCCGTTTAAGTCCGTTGAGCACGGTGTTTTACATGCTGGTCACCTTTCCCGGCACAGCCTTGTATAACCGGGCCGTGCAGAAAGGCTGGACCCATGATGGTATCTGGCAGAAAGCCATTGAGGATTTGCCCTGGTGGGAACTGGACCCGGACATGGATTTTGCCCGGGTTAAGAGGTGGGGAGACCGCCTCAGGCAGGCTTTTTTTGATCACCTTGAAGACTTTGTCAACCGCATAACACTTCATCCGGATAAAGAGTTTGCCCCCTTGCATGCTGATTTTTTATCACGGCTTGCCATGACCTTTTCCCATGGAGAATATGCCCGGGATGCCCGGGTCAAGAATTCCGAACAAACGGCAGTCAAACTGTTTGAAAAAGCGTTGCAGTTTTATCCTTGCACCAGAGCGTTCCAGGGACTTGCCATGATTTGCCAGAAGCAAAAAAATTTTCCCAAGGCCATGGCCTTTCTTGACAAAGGCCTGTCCCATTTTCCAAATAACAAGGATCTGAGTGTGTGCATGGGGGTGTGCCTGATGAATACGGGTGATTTTCACAACGCCTTAACATATTTCACCCCGTTTGCCCATGATCCGGCCTTGGGGCAGTACATCAGCATATGCAAACAAAAAACGGGGAATATTCATATATGAACAATGATTATCAACTGGCCAATAAAACCAGAAAAGAACTAAAGTTACAGAAAATGCGCCGGGACATCCTTGTGAGCGACGGTGCCAAAGCCCTTGATATGATCCTGGAGGCCCCCTCCCCTGCCACGTTGATCCAGTCCTTTCCGGATCAGGACCTGTACTATTTGATGCATAAAATCGGGGTCCATGATTTCATTCCGGTTCTGGCCCTGGCTACATCCAGCCAGTGGGAGTATATCCTTGACGTAGAAGTCTGGGATGATGACCGGCTGAATACCCATATGATGACCCAGGTGTTTTCCCTTCTGTTCAAAGCCGATCCTCAACGGCTTCTGCGCTGGGCCATCACGGAGAAACCCGATTTTGTGGAATATTATCTGTCACAAAAAATGCGTGTTGTTATCCGGGAACACGATGAACCACCGCCTGAAGATTTTGACGACTACATCACCTTGGATGATAAATTTTATTTCAGGTTTCCTGATCAGCAATCCGGCCCAGATGATAACCTTGAAGAAGAACTTTTGCCCCAGGATTCTCCCCGGGAAGATGGTCTGCCCGATGATGCACCGGAATTCATCGAACAGATGTTAAAAACCCTTGCCGCCATGGACCTGTCGGTTCTTCACGGCCTGTTCCTTGAGACCTTAAGCCTTCTGCCTGCCGAAGCAGAGGAGGAACAGTTCCGGCAAAAAAATATCAGGCTTGCTGAAAAAGGTTTTTTACCGACCCACGAGGCCATTGGTATTTACCAGCCGATCGCCGGAAAAAACTTACCCCCCAGACCCGCACTCAGCCGTGAACCCCAGGCACTTGACCCGGATATCCCCAGACCGCCCATGTTTTTCACCCAGTTTTTAAAAGGGGCCAACCTGTTTACAAAAACCCTGGAACAGATCAATGCGCACGGGGGGATCCCGGGCCTTGACAGCGAGCTTGCAGCCCTGATCAACAAGGTCATCAGTGCAGACCGGATCAGGATCAGGAACCGGGAATCCATTGAAAAACCCCTTGAAAAAACCATGTCAACCTTAAGCTTAGGCCTTGAAGTGCTTATGGGCGGCGCCAAGGCCAGCGTGGAGACCGCCGCAGATCTGATTAAAAAATATTTTCTTGAAGATATTTTCAGAACCGGAAGCAGGGAGGGCGCAAGGCTGCAGGCCATGGCGCGCAAGTGGTATGAAACAAGCTTTATCGTGGGAAAAAACCTGCCCTTAGGTTTTCTAGGGGAAGCCTACCTGGGCATTATCGGGGGGCTGATGGTTCAGCGGCCCATGTTTTTTGCCGACTATGCCGACAAGGCCTTGTACCGCAACTTTGCCTGCCTTTCCGATATCAGGGCCACCCGGCGGCAGCTGGATGAAATCATCTGCCTGGATGATTTTCTCAATCGCCTGGACGTGGACATTGCCACCTTTACCTTTGGGGTGCTCACATACAAAAGCATGATCCTGACCTTGTGGACCCGGGACCGTATGGGGTTGAACAGGTCAAAGCCATTAAGTCTTGCGCCCATTGAATTTTCTGAATTCAAAGATTTTTTTACCCAGCTTTTCAACCGGGAGGGAACCATCGGCGATACCCAGGCAAAGGATTTGGGATTATGGGCTGCCCAGGCATCCGGCATGCATGAGGCAGATCTGCCCACGGCGCTCCAGGGCATTTTGTACAGACTTTTGCGGGAACTGGAGTCGGAATACGGCCATGTCCGGCCCCAGGACCTGGATCCGCGGTTTGTGCCCCTATTTCTTCTGGCAGGGCAGGAATAAACGAGTGTCCATCCATAAATAGCCTTTTTGCCCAATTTCTTTGTTGGATGAAAATTTTAATCCTCGGAATATTCTATATATGCCTGTGGTTAAAATTTTCATCCGCCTTGAACTTGAACAAAAATCCGTATTTCTGGATGGACACTGAAATAACTTATTCTCCGGGTTCAAAAATATAACCCACAGACCTGCGGCTTTTAAAATGGACCGGGGACTTGGGGTTGGGTTCAAAATATTTTCTGAATCTGACAATGAAGTTGTCCACGGTCCGGGTGGAGGTATCCCTGGCATATCCCCACCCGGCCTTGAGAAGCATTTTCCGGGACAGGGGTTTTCCCTGGTGGACAATGAAAATCCGCAGCAAGGTGATTTCCTGCTCGGTCAGGACCACTTCACCGGCGGCACACCGGGCCGTGGATGTTACAAAATCAATGTGGTTTATTCCAAAGGAATAGGAGGTTCCTTCAAATAAAGGACAGCTTGATTTTTTCTCCTCTTTTCCGGGCTGTTCGTACCATTCTTTGCGCTTTACAAGCCGCCCCACGCGCAAAAGAAATTCTTCCAGATCAAAGGGCTTTGACAGGTAATCATCCACCCCGTATTTCAGTCCCCGAACCTTATCCTGGGTGTCTCCCCGGGCAGATAAAATCAGCACAGGGATTTTTTCATCCTCCCGGCGGATGGTCTGGAGAATGGAAAACCCGTCAACCATGGGCAGCATGATGTCTAAAACAATAAGATCAGGATGCCAGGCTCGCCACTTTTCAAGGCCTTCAATGCCGTCGGCAGCCACTTGGGCCGCATACCCCTGGAGGGTGAGGTTTAACTTAATCCCCTCGGCGATATGGGATTCATCCTCTATGATCAGAACACGTTTTTTTTCAGCCGTTTCCATAACTCTTTATCTCTGACGCTGGCAATGCTTGCCCGGGGGATGGTAATGGTAAATTTGGCGCCTTTCCCCTTACCTTCACTGGAAACCGAGGCCCGCCAGCCATGAATGGCAGCAATACTTGATACAAGATACAACCCAAGGCCCGACCCTGTATTTGCCTGGTTATTATTCCTGTCCCCCTGGTAAAATTTTCGAAAAATCTTTTTTGCATCCTCTTTATTCACACCTATGCCATTATCAATAAAATCTATGGTAACTTTCTGCAAGTAACTTTTAAACAAAATGGTCAGACAAGGTGTGCGGCTCTCATTATAGCGGATGGCATTGGAAAAAATATTGGTCAGCAGAATATCCAATAAAAAGGCGTTTACCGGATACTCGAATCTGCCCCCTGACGGATTTTCAATCTTTATCTCAAGATCCCTGAACAGGGAAGCATTTTTCCGGCAAAAATTCTTTAAAAATACCACAAGGTTTTCCCGGCTCACCTTTGATCCGAAATTCTGGCTCTCTATGCGTGCCAGGTTAAGTATCCGGTCTATATTCTCTGTGAGCCGATCAATATCCTTAAGCATATCAGTGCTGTATTTTTTTATATCCCCAGGATCCATGGGGTGACGGATAAAGGTTTCAAGATAAAGGCGAAGGGAAGTTACAGGGGTTTTCAATTCATGGGTAAAATTATAGATGAAATTGTGCTGGAGCCTGAACAGATTCACGGTTTTCTGGTAATATATAAAGGCTAGAAAAATGCCGGCCAGAACCACGAAGATCAAAAGGCTCAGGACAAGTATTGTCATGCCGGTTTTGGAGGGGAAAATGACCTGGGGCGCAATGTTGAACTTGAGCATCACCACCTCAAGGGCAGAACGGATCTCCATGTAAAGGCTGACCGTGAGGACCAGAAATGTGGCAAGGGCAAAAATGGAACAGGCAAAAATAAATACCGGATGGAGATACCACCGGGAAGGGTTCAGAATCTGCATGGATCAGTCTTCGTCAGTTTGGGATGCACCTTTTTCAACTTTCGAGCAGAACAAAAATCCCGGCAACTTTAGGTTGTCGGGATAGGCTTTTTATGTTGGCTCCCCAGCACGGACTTGAACCGCGGACTTAGTGGTTAACAGCCACTCGCTCTGCCAACTGAGCTACTGGGGAGCAGTGTCTTTCAACAAGACTCATGGGTTATATATCAGCCAAAATTCCTTGTCAAGCAAAATCAATAAAAAATTTGACATCCTCTTTCCTTAAGATTATTGTTAACTGGAAACGCAACGCATTGGACTTAAAAGACATGGACAGGTCCTGACCGAACTTTATCTTTAGCAGCCTTAAAATGCCAACACCAACCCCTTTTCACAAGAGTTCATCATGATTACTGAAGACGGCATTGTCACCCACGCCACACCCGAAACAGCCTGGATTAAAACCACCCGCTCGGCAGCTTGCGAAAGCTGTGCTTCAAAGGACTCCTGCGGGGTCGGCCATCACCCTTCTGAAGAAATGACCGTTAT
>QKDP01000182.1 GCA_003252055.1 Desulfobacter postgatei
ATGGCAGGCGCAAGGGTGGCGGATCAAACCTGCGGATTCCCCCATGAAATTGTCAATACGGTGACGGATACGGCCGCAACCATTCTCGTGAGTGTGCCGGCCCATTTTAGGGCCTTGAAAGATCATGATTTTCCGGACCATGGTCTGCGTCTGGCTTTTTCTTCGGCAGGGGTTCTGGATGAGGCGGATGAAATGGATTTCCGTCGGCGTAATAAGGTCTTTCTGATGGAGGTTTACGGGTCAACAGAAACCGGCGGCATCGCCTTTAGATGCCGCGGACGTGATGAGACCTTTTTTTCGCCTTTTAGTGTCATTGAAACCCATATTGCACAAGAGACTTTAAAGATCCGTTCCCCTTTTATTTCGCCTGACCTTGATCGGGATGATTCGGGCTTTTACCTGGTGCCGGACAGGGTAAAACAATGCGCCGGCAACAGCTTTGCCATCCTTGGCAGGTCCGATGCTGTTGTAAAAATAGCCGGCGTCCGGGTTGACCTGGACCGAGTCGGGTCGGTTTTGAAGACAATGGCGGGTATCAGGGATGCCATGGTCCTGGCAATGGCGGTTCCCCGGGGCAGGGCCTTTGATATCTGTGCGCTTGTGGAAGGGAGCTGCACCCATGCAGATATCCGGCAATTTCTTTCCGGCAGACTTGAAGCGGCAGCCCATCCACGCTGGATCAAAGTTGTTGACCAGATGCCCATGACCCGTTCCGGGAAATATGACAGGGCTGCGGTTGCGGCCTTGTTTGAACCGGATGCCGGCCAGGCAGAATGAACCGCAGAGTCGTTATAACAGGGTATGGCGTCATCTCCCCCATCGGGGATACGGATGATGAGATCATCCGGCATCTGACCCAGGGCATTTCCGGGGTTAAAAAGCTTAAAGACGACGGGTTTCTGTCCGGGTTTATCCAGTCCGGAGTCTATGGCAGGATCGATTATCCCAAGACATATCCTTTTGAACGAAACCATCGAAAGACCATGGGCCCAGTGGCTTTTGTTGCCTGTGAATCCGCCCGGCGGGCCATTGAACAATCCGGTCTGGACAAGGCATTTTTGACCTCGGGACGGGTCGGGGTGGCTTTCGGCTCCATCCATGGCAGTCCGCTGGTCCAGCGCGAGATCTTGAGAACCTATTTTAAGGGCGGTAAAGAGGGTGATCCAGGCATCAATGCGGCCGATTTTCTAAAATCCATGGCCCACACCACGGCCGTTAATATCACAAAGATGTTCGGCATATCCGGCCGGGTCATCAGTCCCTGTACAGCATGTACCACCAGCAGCCAGTCCATTGGTTTCGGATATGAAACCATCCGGTTCGGCATGCAGGATGCCATGGTGTGCGGGGGGGCCGACGAGTATGACACCTCAACCGTGGCTGTCTTTGATAATCTTCGGGCCTGCTCCACCCGGTTTAACGACACCCCGCATCTTACCCCGCGTCCCTTTGACAGCCAGCGGGACGGCCTGGTGGTGGGAGAAGGTGCCGGTGCCCTTGTGCTGGAGTCCCTGGACCATGCGAAAAATCGTGGGGCAACCATCCTGGGTGAAGTTGTGGGATTTGCTTCCAACAACAACGGCGGGGACATGATCCTGCCCAACCTGGCGGGGATTACCCAGACGCTGACCCTGGCCCTGGCCGATGCGGGAATCTCCGGCCGGGATGTCGATTTCATCAGTGCCCATGCCACAGCCACCCGCCAGGGAGACACCATTGAAGCCATGGCCATCCATGATGTGTATGGAGAAAAGACCCGGGTGACGGCCCTGAAAAGCTACATGGGCCATACCATTGCCGCCTGCGGGGCCATTGAGACCATCATCACCCTGATGATGATGGCGCACGGGTTTATCCCGGCCACCCTCAACCTTGACACTGTGGATGAATCCTGTGCCATGATCAACCATACAAGGCAGTTGCTGGATGAGAAGATCAACACGGCATCGGTGCAGAACTTTGCCTTTGGCGGGGTGAATACCGCGCTTATATTGAGAAGATTCAATTGATGGAAGCCGAATCTTCAAACGCCGTGACTGAAACAAAACCTAAGGGGTTTGCTTTTTTGTCTTTTACCCGGGATCTGGTCATTACACTGCTGCTGTGGGGCTATTTCATTTTTGGATTTATTCTGTTTTTCTCCCCGTTTTACCTTATCGCCTTTGTTTGTCCGCCCATACGGGAACCTGCCATTCAATATCTTAATCATCTGTTTTACCGAGGATTTTTTATCCTGGTCCACATGCTTATGCCGGGCATTGGCCGGCACGTTGACCCCAAAGTCAAAGGCCTTGAAAACTGCATCATAGTGTGCAACCATGTTTCCTATCTGGATCCTTTGATGATGATCGCTTTGTTCAGGCGTCATAAAACCATTGTCAAGAGCACCTTTTTCAAGGTGCCGGTGTTCGGCTGGGTGTTAAGGGCGGCAGGCTATATCCCGTCCATGCCCAAAGGGCGGCTGTCCGGCCTGATGGTGCGGCAGACCACGACCCTTGCATCCTATCTTGAAAAGGACGGTATTCTTTTTGTGTTTCCCGAAGGCACCCGGAACCGCAACGCCGGAAAGGGTGTTCTGGAATTTCACAGTGGTGTGTTTAAAATCGCAAGGCTTTGCAGGGCACCCATAAATGTAGTGGTGATTCGCAACACAGACAAACTGTTCACACCCGGGCGGTTTCTATTTCATACAGATTTTTCCGGTACCATCAGCGTTGAGCTTGCCGGTACGATCCAGCCGGATTATGATAAAGAAAAGGTTTCCACGGCAGGGCTCATGGAACAGGCCGGAACAATTTTAAACAAACAGCCATGGGCTGACCTGGTCTATGGACACCCAGACTCAGCCCACAATGAAAGTTGAAAGATGCGTGTAAGTTACACAGCCTTTCTTATAAAAAACAAAGGACCTCTCCTTGGGAGCATCACACAGACAGGCAGTCATTCTGGGATATGACGCGGTTTCGGCCCTGGGAATCCGGTTTCCTAACGCCTGGGAAAAGGCGCTGAAAGGAGACAGCGGTATTGGGGTGCTGACCCGGTTCCCCATGGATGCCGGCTTTCCCGTGCGTATTGCAGGGGAAGTGGAGAGTATTGATGATCTGGACTATCCTTTTTTAAAACCCAGGGAACGTGCCAAGTGGACTTCTCCCATTTTCAAGCATGCCATGCTGACCACATCCCGGGCCATTGAGCGAAGCGGGATTGAGATTACCCCTGATATTGCCCCCAGAACCGCCATTACTTACAGTTCCGCCCTGGGCGGGGTGGATGCCCTGCTGGAGGCGGACCGCAGGCTGGTCAGAGAGAACCGGCTGCCCAAGCCCTTTACCAATCCCAACGCCTGCATCAACATGGTTGGGGGCAAGGTCTCCATCCTCACCGGTGCCACCGGCCCTATCACCGCCACCATTTCGGCCTGTGCCACAGGGGCCACCTCCATGATCATCGGCGCCATGTTCATTGAACAGGGCTTTTGCGATGTGGCCATCTGCGGTGCCGTGGATTTTGCCCTGGTGCCGGCCATCATCGCCGGGTTTTCCACCATGAACGGCACCTTTTATCCAAAGCCTGGGGAAAACGTACCGGCCCAGGCGGCGAGCTGCCCTTTTTCCCGGAACCGACGGGGGTTCGTGGTCTCCGAAGGGGCTGGTGCCGTGATTCTGGCTGCCCGGGAGTTTGCCCAAAGCTGGGGCTTGACATATCAGGTGGCGCTTGCCGGGTGGGGCATGACCTCGGATGCCCACCATGTGGTGGCACCCTATCTGCCAACGGTAACACGATGCATGGAATTGAGCCTTGCCCATGCCGGGATTGACCCGCAAGCGGTCTCCAGTGTCAATGCCCATGCCACCTCCACCCAGGTGGGAGACAAGGTGGAGTATGATGCGCTTTGTGCCGTATTTGGCAAGCGTATCCCGCCGGTGACCGCCAATAAATCCATGATCGGCCACGCCATGGGCGCATCCAGCGCCATTGAGACCATTTTTGCCGTCCAGGGCATAATTGACGGGCAAATTCCTCCCACCATCAACTATGACCCGGACCCTGACATGGCGTTTGACTGCGTGGCAGATAATGCAAGACGCCTGGACCAGGCGTATGTGTTGAAAAATGCATTTGGATTTGGCGGATGCAATGCCTGTATTGTACTGCAAAATTGTTGAAAACAGCCACGGGCTGACCTGGTCTGTCAATACCCAGGCTCATCCCACAACAAAGCATGAAAGTAATTTAACAACATATTGGAACTTTCTTAAAAAAAGAGAAATAAGGCTATGAAAGCACCAATGAACAGGCGGGTTTTTGTCCTGGGGTACGGGGCGGCCACCCCGTTGGGGGCAACCTTTGACCGGACCTTTGAAAACGCGGTGGCCGGCAAAGCAGGGTTCAGAAAGATCACCCGGTGTGAGGTGAAAAGCCTGAGCAATGTGGTGGGAGAAATCCCGGACTGGGATCCCGTGGGCAGCGGAATGTTTGAAAAAAAAGAGGCCCATAATTGGAATGCGGCGTTTGTGCTGTTGACCGTGGCCGTGTGCCGGGAGGCGCTGGCCAATGCAGGCCTCGTCATGGAGCCCGATATTTCAGGGCGAACCGCCTGTCTGATCGGGTCTGCCCTGAATGGCCTGGATGCCTTCAGGATTGCCTCGGAAAAATATGCCAATGCCAGCCCTTTACGGGTCAGCCCGTATCTTCTGCCCAACTTGTGCGGCAACATGCCAGCAAGTCTGGCCGGTATTGACCTGGGCTTTACAGGCCCTTTGTTTTCCCCCCAGGGGGCGTGTGCATCGGGCAACCACGCCATCGGCATGGGGGCCAGGATGATCCGGGACGGTGATGTGGATGTTGTGCTGGCAGGCGGCGTGGACACCCCCCTGGTGCCGGAGATCGTCCAGGGATTTGACAACATGGGGGCCACTATAAAAATATATCCCGGGGACCGGGCCTATGACGACCCCGGCCAGGCCAGCCGTCCGTTCAGCTGCGACCGCAAGGGCATGGTGCTCTCCGAAGGGTGTGGCGTGGTGGTGCTGGCCGCAGAAGAGGTGGCAAAGGCCCACGGTCTTAAACCCCGGGCCGAAGTGGCCGGTGTGGGCTGGACCTCGGATGCGTTTCATTTTACCAGTCCCAATCTTGAGACCATTGTCCGGGCCATGCACCAGGCCATTGAGGATGCCCAAATTTCACCCCGGGATATCCAGTACATTAATGCCCACGGCACCTCCACCTTCAAGGGAGACCTGTCAGAGGCCGACTGTTTAAGGCAGGTGTTCGGGCACCATTTGGGACAGATCCCCGTATCATCCAACAAGTCCCAGATCGGGCATACCCTGGGAGCGGCAGCCGCCATTGAGGCCGCATTGAGCATTGAAGCCATGCAGATGGGCATGGTGCTTCCCACCATCAACCATTGTCCGACCCCTGACTTTGACGACCTGGATGTTGTGCCGGATACCTTCAGGGCCCACCCGCACTCTTTTCTTTTGTCCAATGCCTACGGATTTGGCGGAACCAATTGCTGCATTGTATTCAAAGGGGTGTGAAATCATGAGACCAAAAGCGTTTAAGCCTGAAATTGCAGATGAAAACACGCCCTATGTAAAGGATCAAACCACAGGACTTTTCTGGCATAGAACCAGCCATAGGACCCTTTATGCGGACACGGACCGCTCCCAGGTGGTCTACCATGCCAATTATTTAAGATTTTTTGAGCAGGGCCGGGCTGCTTTGATGCGGGATATTGCCTACGCCTACCGGGAAATTGAAGAAAGCGGGTTTGTTTATCCCATCATTGAGACCCGGCTGAACTATTTTGCGCCTCTGTTTTATGATGACCTGATGTGGATTCATACCCGGCCTGCCGCCCTGGAACGGGTCAAGCTTCAGTTTGATTATGTGATCACCAGCCATACCTATGACCAAATTATTTGCAAGGGCTATACCCGTCATTGTGCCACCAATGCCCGGGGCATACCCGTTGGCGTGGATGAGAAAACCGTCCGGGTCTGGACACAGTTTCCTCAGTCCTAAGTCCCGAACCGTTGTATCAGGGATTCCATGGTAACCCTTGTCAGCCAACGAAGGAAAATCAGGGAATATTCGGCCCCGGAAAGGACCATGCCGGCCATGAAAACCAGGTGGGAAAGACCATAAAATGCAGGACCGCCGATGACGGTGAACCAGGGATTCCCTGTTTTAAGCGAGATAATGCCCATCAGACCGACCATGGGCCATCCTAGAACATAGCTGAAGGCAATGGCAAACACACCGGCCAGTACCCTAAAGGACGGCTTTTCACGAAAAGCACTTAAATCCGCCTTGTCTTCAATGGCCTTGCGGACAAAAGGGGCCTGGTAAATTTTATTGAGCAGGGTCACCATAGCCGGTTTATACCGGATAATTGGGGTCACAGTAAAATCAATTTTTACTGTGACCCCAATTATCCCACAGAAAGGAGGATATACATGGCTGCCAAGGCTTGGACAAATGAGTGCGGGAACATTTTTGGGCATCGTTTTGCCGTGGTGATTCCTGTATATAACCACGGTGTAACGGTCAAAGCAGTGGTTCTTGAGGCCGTGAAGCTTGGCTTTCCGGTTATTGTTGTGGATGACGGCTCCACGGACATTACCCCGAAACGTCTTCAAGGTATCCCGGGTATCCGGGTGATTACCCATGAACAGAACCTTGGCAAGGGTGCTGCCCTGGTGACCGGATTCAGGGTCGCGGCAGAAATGGCTGATTTTGCCATAACCATGGATGCTGACGGCCAGCATTTTCCCAAGGATGCCCTTGCCATGATTGCTGCTGTCCCCAAAGGGGCAAAACCGTTGGTGACCGGGTATCGAAAAGAGATGGAAAATGAGTTGGTCCCGTGGACCAGCCGCATGGGCAGACGGTTTTCAAACCTGTGGATCACGGCATCGGGCGGTCCAGGCATCCGGGATTCCCAGAGTGGATTCCGCATCTACCCGCTGCCGGAAACCCTGAATCTGAAAACCCGGGCCAGGCGGTATCAATTTGAGGTGGAGGTGCTTGTCAAAGCCCACAGGAATAAAATTGCCGTTATTGAGGTGCCCATTCGCGTCGCATACCCTGCGGACAGGGTTTCCCATTTTCATCCTTTTATTGATTTTTTACGCAACAGCGCTACATTCAGTCGGTTGGTATTCCGGCGTATCATTGGTTTGGTTTAGAGGGTCTTTTTTGTGAAGGCATTGACCTATCAAGTGCTCATTGTATTGTCACGCTGGTTTGGGCCCTGGATTTTTACCCTGGTGTCCCGGATCATTGCTGCGGGCTATTTTTTCATGTTTCCGGGCAGGGCTGCAGTGAGCGCCGGGTTTTATAGCGCTCTTTTTCCCGGCAAAGGCCGTCTGTTCCACTGGCAATGCGCCTGGCGCCAGTATCAGAACTTCACCACAGTGTTCATGGACCGCATCAGGACCCGGGGAAAAGACAATATCCGTTTCACCTCCACGGGCTGGCAGGGATTTGAAGAGGCACTGGACAAGGGGCGCGGCGCCATCGTCCTCATGTCCCACATGGGTAACTGGGATGTGGCTGCAAGCCTTATGGCAAAAAAGCGAAAGGATCTCAAACTGCTCCTTTATATGGGGGCCAAGGCCAAGGAACAGATTGAATCTGTCCAGAAACAGGAACTCAATGACAAAGGCATCCGCATTGTCGCTGTTGAACCGTCCGGAGGATCTCCCCTTGACGTTGTAGAGGGTATCCGCTTTCTAAAATCCGGCGGGGTGGTCTCTTTGACCGGGGATAAACTGTGGCACTCGGATCAAAGAGCCGTCAGCGTACCGTTTTTAGGTAAAACCGCACGGATTCCTGAGTTCCCCCATGTCTTTGCCCTGGTCTCCAAAGCCCCTTTGTTTGTCTTTTTTACCTTCCGTACCGGTCCTGGAACCTATCGGTTTCTGTTGTCCGATCCCATTCGTGTCACCTGCCCGTCACGCGCGGAACGCAGCCGTGCCGTTGCGGAATCGGCCCGGATCTACGCCGGCATGCTGGAAAAGACCCTGCGTAAACATCCCTATGAATGGTACCATTTTGATCCGTTTCTTGTGGATCACCCCGGGCAGCCCCATCATGGCAATCACATATAACCTAA
>QKDP01000075.1 GCA_003252055.1 Desulfobacter postgatei
TACCGAGCTTGACACGATTACCTGTAAGTAACCGTTTTTAAAAGTATCCGGTTTAGCATTCTGAGCAATGGAGGTGCCCAGCGCCAACTCCCATATTTCCCATATCTGCGTGATTTCCGTTTCCTGGGGTGGTCTGTATTTTGATAAAGCCTTTGACAATATGTCGCTGATATGGGTCATATGGCTTGTATTTGTTTTTTTGTCCATGCTTAATTTCCATTTGGTATTTTATCTTGGCTCTACAATGTCCGACAACGTCATAACATAATAATAAAAGATAAATAAAGGATAGGAAATCTGGGCGTACAGTCCAACCATGTCTCAACCATGCTTGACACCCTTTGTCGCAGGCCCTGTTCCCAAATAAATATTGCCTTTTAACCTTGATTCTTATAATTAACGTAGTATTTTGCCAACTAAAATATTCAAACTGGCCGCATGGACACAATGATCATTGTTAGGTGGGTCATTCATTAACAGGAAATGATTTTATGAATTGGGATTGGGAAAAACTAAGGGAAAATCAGAAAAAATATGAACAAAAACAAAGCGGGGGACCTGGGATGCCGGCACCGCCCCAGATGGATGACCTGTTAAATAAATTTAAGGGGTTTAAATTTTCGGGCATTTTTGTTCTGGGAATTATGATTATAGCTGTGCTGGTAAGTGCTTCCACCGTGTTTACCATTGGCCGAAGTGAGGTCGGGGTGATTCAGCGTTTTGGAAAGTATGCTCGTCTGGCCCAGCCCGGCCTGAATTTCAAGATGCCCGCAGGCATAGAAAAAGTAACCAAGGTGAATGTCAGGCAGGTTGAAACCGAAGAGTTCGGATTTAAAACATACAGCGGGGACGCATCCAATCGTGCATCTGCGGAGTCTTCCCGCCAGGAGGCTTCTTTAATGCTCACAGGCGACCTTAATGTTGCCGTTGTCCCCTGGATTGTCCAGTACCGCAGATCTGACCCCAGGGCGTATCTTTTCAATGTGAAAGATGTCAGATCCCTGTTGCGGCATATGTCCGAAGCAACCATGAGAATTGTTGTGGGAGACCGGAGTATCAACGAAGTCATTTCAAGCCGTGCAGAGATTGCCAGTGCGGCCAAGGAAATGCTTCAAAAGGAAATGGACAATGCAAAGGCCGGGATCAGTATCGTCAATATTGAAATGAAAAAGACCAATGTGCCGGAACCGGTGCAAGCCTCTTTTAATGAGGTTAACCAGGCCGTTCAGGAAAAGGAGCAGACCATATATAAGGCCCGGGAAGAATACAATAAGGCGATTCCCCTGGCCCGGGGCGAAGCAAAGCGTCTGGTCAAGGATGCCGAAGGGTATGGCGTTGACCGGGTGAACCGTGCCCAGGGTGATGCTGCCAAGTTCAAGGCGATCTATGATGCGTATGTCCAGGCAAAGGATGTGACCCGGAAACGGATGTATCTGGAATCCATGCTTGAAGTGCTGCCCAAACTGGAAAATAAATATATCATTGATTCAGATCAGAAAAATCTGCTGCCGTTTTTAAATCTGGGGACTAAATTATCGGATCAGACCCTTCGGAAAGGTGAGTAAGCATGGAAGATACAAATAAAAATATGGGAAGGGTAAATGCCGTTTTTCTGGTGATTGCAGTTATTGCGGCTTTGGTTTTATATAATTCTGCCTACGTGATAGATGAAACCGAACAAGTGGTCATCACCCAGTTCGGGCGTATTGTGGGCGATGCTAAGAAAACACCGGGATTAAAGTTTAAAATTCCATTTATCCAGAAGGTGAATTATTTCCCCAAAAATTTACTTGAGTGGGACGGGGATCCGGGTCAGATTCCCACAAAAGATAAAACATATATCTGGGTAGATACCTTTGCCCGGTGGCGGATCAGTGATCCTATTGTCTATTTCCAGACTGTGAAAGATGAATTTTCTGCGCTTAAAAGACTGGATGATATTATCGATCCGGCCATGCGTGATTTGATTTCCGCATACCCGCTTGTGGAAAGTGTAAGAAACACAGACCGCCCCATGGATACCTTTGATGCTATCCGGGGTCTGGAAGCCAAGGAGGGTGAGGATACGCCCAAACGTATGGTTCGCTATCGTGTGGATTTGGGGCGGGCTGAAATTGCCCGTCAGATAGAAAAACAGGCCCGGGAAAAATTAGCGGAATTCGGAATTCAGGTTGTGGATGTTAAGATTAAGCGAATTAATTACATCGACAGTGTCCGCAGCTCTGTATATGACCGGATGATTGCCGAAAGAAATCAGATTGCAGAAAAATTCAGGGCAGAAGGTAAAGGTGAGGCCAGCAATATCAGAGGAGAGAAAGAAAGGGAACTGCAGGTAATTAAATCCCAGGCGTATAAGCAGGCCCAGGAAATAAAGGGTAATGCTGATGCCCAGGCAACTCGGATTTATGCCGACGCTTATGGTAAGGATCCTGAATTCTATGCGTTTGTGAAAACCATGGAACTGTACAAAAATACGCTTGAAAAGGACAGCACCGTTATATTGTCAACGAACTCCGAGTTGATGAAATATTTTAAGGACAGTTCAAATTAGATTGCGAGATGTGGGATATGAGTATTGAGTTGATGCAACTCAATACTCCCCACGGGCTTAGGAAAGAAAAAAGCGCGTTCTGTTTCTTTAGAACCTATTTTTTCTTTCTTTGGTGCCTGGTTTTGGCAAGGAGCTTTCTATGTTTATGCTTGCGCATTTTTTTTCGTCTCTTTTTTATAACGCTGCCCAAAAAAATCACCTCCTTTTAAATCAGTAAAACTGTCATTTGATTTGCTAAATTTTAACTATAGCACAGTTTTAAATCAAGTGTCCATTCTTTTGTTTCATGGAGCAGGCATGTAAATGACACGGTTTTTTAATGAGCGTGAACTTGAACAGGTGGCTACCGCAGCACTGCGGGCTGAGGAGATGGTGTATAATTATTTTAAGTTGTCCTCGTCCCAATGGCTTAAAAACAGATATGATATTAAAACCGCCAGGGATCTGGTCCCGCATGAACGGGTGGAAGGCCCTTTTGCCCAGGTGCTTAAATATGAAGGCCGTTTACATGACCTGTCGTTAGGCTCTTCCACCTTTAGCCTCTATCATGTCTGTATCCAGGATCCTGCAATTATTTCACTTGTTGCAGGATCCCCTGAAATTGGCCTCGACCCTTTCCTTTTGTACATCCTGGTCCATGAGCTTGTTCATGTGGTCCGCTTTGCCCGGTTTGAACACCGCTATGAAAACGCCTGCGAAGCAGAGGTGACCCTGGAAGAAGAAAAAAAAGTGCATAGGATTACCCATGATATTATTGCACCCCGAACCGTATCCGGGATGCCACAAGTTTTTGAATTTTATGCACAATGGTATTGACATATTTAAATGAAAACATCTTTAAAAATTTTAAGTGCCCATCCTTGACAAGGAAAAAAGACTTATTATTTTAGTTTTGTTTTTCAAGCAAGGAGTCCCGCAAAATAAGCGGTTTCAGTAATTTAGAGGAAGGAAAAACAAAAATGCCGGTTTACGAATACCAATGTAGCGGGTGCGGACGTATCGAAGAGGTTTTTCAAAAAATTTCAGAGTCCCCCCTGGAAGTTTGTCCCAGGTGCAATGGTAAACTAAAAAAGATCATTTCCCAAAGCACCTTTCATCTTAAAGGATCCGGTTGGTATGTAACGGATTACGGCGGAGCCAAGACCGGTTCCAAACCTAAAGAACAGTCATCTGCAAAATCAGAAAAGCCGGCTTCTAAATCAGATTCCAAGTAGATGTCAATTTGTTTAACAAGCTGACTTAATTCAAAAATAAAATTTAATGCACGACTTTTATAATTAAAGGAGAATTGTATCATGAGCTTAAGACCATTGAGCGACAGAATTCTGGTTGAACGTGTTGAAGAAGATGAAAAAACCAAGGGCGGTATCATTATCCCGGACACCGCAAAGGAAAAACCTGCTGAAGGTAAAGTGGTTGCAACCGGCAACGGGCGTATGGGCGAAGACGGAAAACTTCTTCCCATGGACGTGAAAGTTGGTGATCGCGTATTGTTCAGTAAATACGGCGGCACGGAAGTCAAAATTGACGGAGTTGATTATCTGATCATGCGCCAGGACGATGTGCTGGGCGTTGTTGACTAATGTTTGCTTTATCCTGAAACGTATTGTTTCAGGATGTTAGGCTTAAATTAATATATACTTCAATGTAATTTAAAGATTTGATGGAGATAAAATACAATGGCCAAAGAAATTAAATACGATGCCAAAGCACGTGAAGCTATGCTTAAAGGTGTCCAGGCGCTTGCCGACGCAGTAACAGTTACCCTTGGTCCCAAGGGAAGAAACGTTGTTATTGATAAATCCTGGGGATCTCCCACTGTTACCAAAGACGGCGTAACCGTTGCCAAGGAAATTGACCTCGAAGATAAGTTTGAAAACATGGGCGCCCAGATGGTTAAAGAGGTGTCCTCAAAAACGTCTGATATGGCTGGTGACGGTACCACTACCGCCACTGTCCTTGCCCGGGCAATTTACGAAGAAGGCCAGCGTTTAGTCGTTGCCGGCAACAACCCCATGGGGATTAAAAGAGGCATAGACAAGGCTGTTGCCAAAGTCATTGAAGGCCTTGAAAGTATTGCCAAACCCACCAAGGACCAGAATGAAATCGCCCAGGTCGGCACCATTTCTGCCAACAATGATGAAACCATCGGGAACATCATTGCCGAAGCCATGGATAAAGTAGGCAAAGAAGGTGTTATCACCGTTGAAGAAGCCAAATCCATGGATACAACCCTTGATGTTGTTGAAGGTATGCAGTTTGACCGCGGATATCTTTCCCCCTATTTTGCCACCGATACCGAAAAAATGGTTGCAAACCTGGACAATCCGTTTGTCCTGATCTGCGACAAAAAAGTAGCCTCCATGAAAGATCTTCTTCCTGTACTGGAAGAAATTGCAAAAACAGGGAAACCCCTTGTTATCATTGCAGAAGATGTAGAAGGTGAAGCCCTGGCCACTTTGGTTGTCAATAAACTGCGCGGCACCCTGAATGTGGCTGCTGTTAAAGCGCCCGGTTTCGGTGACAGAAGAAAAGCCATGCTGGAAGATATCTCTATTCTCACCGGTGGCCAGGTTGTTTCCGAAGAGATCGGCATCAAACTGGAAAACGTTACCCTCCAGGATCTTGGCCAGGCCAAGACGATCACCATTGACAAAGACAATACCACCATTATTGACGGTGCCGGTTCCAGAGAAGCCCTTGAAGGCCGCGTAAAACAGATCCGTGCCCAGATTGATGAAACTTCTTCTGATTATGACCGTGAAAAACTGCAGGAACGTCTGGCCAAACTGGTCGGCGGTGTGGCTGTAATTAATGTCGGTGCGGCCACTGAAACCGAAATGAAAGAGAAGAAAGCCCGGGTTGAGGATGCTTTGAATGCAACCCGTGCAGCTGTTGAAGAAGGCATTGTTCCCGGCGGCGGCGTGGCCTTGCTTAGATGCATTCCTGCCCTTGATTCCCTTGATGTGAAAGGTGAAGAAAAACTGGGTGTTAAAGTGATTGCCAAGGCCATTGAGTGGCCCCTGCGCAAAATTGCTGACAACGCAGGTGTTGAAGGGTCTGTTGTCATCAATAAAGTTAAAGAAGCTGACGGTGCATTTGGATACAACGCCAGAACCGACGTATACGAAGACCTTATCGAAGCTGGTGTTATTGATCCTAAGAAAGTGGTTCGTTTTGCCCTGCAGAATGCAGCATCTGTTGCATCTGTCATGCTGACCACAGAAGCCATGATTGCTGAAAAACCTGAAAAACATGAAGGTGGCGGCGGAATGCCCGGCGGCATGGGCGGCGGCATGGGCGGCGGAATGCCCGGTATGATGTAATCAATCCTGTGACACCATGAGCGGACTTGTCCGGCCATGATGTGATCTGGTGATATTAAGTCCCTTTGTCCAAGGCAAAGGGGCTTTTTTTTATTGACGGGAAGGCCGGTCTCGCATATGTAGATTTATGTCTTCTTATCTGATATGTATCCCAGGGTGCCAACATAAGTTTAAGGAAGGATTTATGACCACTGAATCAGTCGGCCTGTTATATATGCTTACCAATGCCGGGCCAGTCGTAAAATTTATCATGCTGTTGCTGCTGTTTTTTTCCATTATTTCCTGGTCTATCATATTTATAAAATTCAGGTATGTCAGAAAGGCGTTTAAGGATTCAGCTGATTTTACCGAAGTGTTCTGGCAGTGCCGGACACTGGCCGATGCCTTTTCCAAGGCCAAGGCGCTTCGTTCCAGTCCCCTTGCCCGGATTTTTATTGCCGCTTATATGGAAGCCGCAAGAACCGAGAATAAGGAAAATCTTGCCTCAAAGAAAAATTCCGGGTCCACCTTTAAAACCATGGGAAGTGTCAAACGTTCGCTTAATCGGGCCATTAATGTGGAAAATCGGCGGTTAACCCAGTTGGTCTCCTTTCTGGCAACAGCCGGTAATACCGCTCCTTTTATCGGCCTGTTCGGTACGGTGTGGGGCATCATGGGTACCTTCCAGGGGATCGGGCTGTCAGGATCTGCCAGTCTTGCTGTTGTGGCACCCGGTATTTCAGAGGCCTTGGTGGCCACTGCAGCCGGTCTTTCCGTGGCAATTCCATCGGTAATTGCATATAATTATTTTAATGACCGCATACGGGTGCTGAATTCAGAACTTCAAAGTTTCTCATCAGACCTTTTGAATATTATTGAACGGGATATTCTTAAAAAGCTGGAGGCTTAAATGCAGCTTGGATCAGGAAATGACCCATTAATGTCTGAAATCAACGTGACCCCGTTTGTGGATGTCATGCTGGTTTTACTGATAATTTTTATGGTTACGGCACCCATGATGGTTCAGGGCGTGGATGTTGAGCTGCCCACGGCAACATCCCAATCGTTGCCTACGGATGAGCAGAATTTGATCATCTCCATTGATGCTGACATGAAAGTGTATATAAACGAACATGAGGTCAGTGCCGCGTTTCTGGCAGAAAAGCTTGAAGCGGTCATGGAGAATCTGGATAAGAAAAATGTTTACCTCAAGGCAGATAAAAAAGTGCCCTATGGTGTGGTGGTCAACATCATGTCCCAGATTAAAAAAGCTGGTATCACAAGCCTTGGCATGATCACCCTGCCTGAGGATGAAAAGCAGTCTGGTTAAAGGCGTCAGATGAATATCCGGTTTCAAATTCCAAACATGCGAAGATTTATCAGCGAGCCCCAAAATACCGGCCCGGCAGGTTTTTTTCTGGTTTGCCTCCTATCTTTGATTTGCCACGCGCTTTTTTTTATCTGCCTGTATTTTTTGCATGATTTTGAGTTTTCCGCACCCAGACCCAAAGTGGTTACTGTGAATCTGGTTACCTTTGCTCCCGGGTCTGGCAATGTCCAAACTTTGGAAAAATCGTATGGGCCTGGTAAATCGGCTTCTGGCAAAGTTGGCAAGGGAAAGCCTGATGCTGTGTCACAAATTCCATCCAAACCCGCTGAACCCAGGGAACCGGAAATCCCGATAATCAAACCCGAGGGCAGTTTGAAATCAAAGCCCGATAATCTCAAAGATCTGATCGCAGCCCGAGAAAAGGAACCACCAAAGAAACAGCCGCCTAAAGAAAAACTTGTTGAAAAGAAAAACGAGCAAGAAGAAAAAGCCAAGAAAAAGAAGTTAGAACAAGATCTGGCAAAGGCCAAAAAAGAACAGGCTGAAGAGAAAAACAGGCAAGAAGAAAAAGCCAAGAAAAAGAAGCTAGAACAGGATCTGGCAAAGGCCAAAAAAGAACAGGCTGAAGAGAAAAGCAGGCAAGAAGAAAAAGCTAAGAAAAAATTAGAACAAGATCTGGCAAAGGCCAGAAAAAAACAGGCTGAAAAGCTTGAACAACAGGAGCAGGCCCAGCTTAAAAAGGCATTGGAACGGATGAGGGACTCGGTTGCCTCAAAGGGAAATGGTGCCCAGGGCACAAATTCCGGCGGTAACGGGGCTACGGGTGTTGCAGGCGGCGGGGGCCGCGGGAGCACTGGGGGCGGCGGGGGCACTGGGAGTGGCGGAGGCGGCGGGGGCGCTGGTGAAGCCGGTCCTTTAACGATGTATCAGATTATGATCAAGCATACCATTGAGCAGAACTGGGTTTTCAATAATGCCATGGCCGGACTTAATCAGGATCTTGAAGTCAGAATTTTTATAAAAATATTAAAAAGCGGTGATATCCGGGATATTTCATTTGAAACCCGGTCTGGAAACAATTATTTGGATGAATCCGCTAAAAAAGCGATACAAAGGTCAAATCCCCTGCCGGAATTGCCCAGGGGAATGTCCTCCTATGAACTGGTGTTAGGGTTTTCCCCCCGGGGCCTTAAATAGTGCCCACCCAGAAATAGCCTTTTTATCCAATTTCTTCGTTGGATGAAAATTTTAATCCCCGGAATATTATTTATATGCCTGTGGTTAAAATTTTCATCCGCCTTGAACTTGAACAAAAATTCTTATTTCTGGACGGACGCTGCATAGTTTTTTAGAAACTAAATCTTAAACAGGTGGTCAAATGAAACAAGGCAAATATTCTCATGTGCTGTACAAGGCAGTCCGGATATGGGCGATTATTATTCTTCTGTCTGTCCCGGCTTTGGCAAAGGATTATGATTATATCAGTATTTCAAACCCCTTTTTAAATAAAACCCCTGTGGCGGTAACTCGGTTCAAGGCGTTCAGCGGCCATGAGCCTGAAGTGACTGACGGCGTTAAGGCTGAACAGATCCTGAAAGCAGGGCTTGATTTCACAGGATATTTGAAAATAATGGACCCAGCTGCCTTTTTATCCAATCCTGCGGAATCCGGCATTCAGCTTGGAGAGATTAATTTTAAAGACTGGACAGGCATCGGCGCTGAACTTTTGGTTACCGGGGGCATAGAAGAGACTGACGGTCAAGTCAAGCTGCAGCTTCGCCTCATGGATACCTTTAATACAAAACTTCTGGTGGGAAAAATGTACAGTGGGCCGACCACCCAGATCCGGGCCATGGTTCACAGGTTCTGTGCGGAAGTTGCCAAAGCACTGACTGGAAATTCCGGGGTTTTTGGATCAAATATTGCCTTTGTCTCTACCGTGAATGGAAATAAAGAGATATTTTCTTGCGACTTTGACGGATTTAACCCCCGGCAGATCACCTACCATAAAAGCATCTCATTGTCTCCAGCCTGGTCCTATGACGGCCAGTGGCTGGCCTATGTCTCCTATGCCCAGGGAAAACCTGATATTTTTATAAAAAATCTTAAAGATAACCGGAGCGCTGTTATTAACTATAAGGGAATCAATATATCTCCGGACTGGATGCCCGATAAGCTTAATCTTGCGGCGACCCTTAGCTTTTCAGGAAATCAGGAAATATATTTGTTGACCCGTACAGGAGAAATCATTAAAAGAGTTACTAAGAGTTGGGGCTCCAATGTGTCGCCTAAATTTTCCCCGGACGGCAGAAAGATTGCCTTTACCTCATCCCGGTCAGGCAATCCACAGATTTATATTCAGGGGCGGGATTCGGCAGAGGCCCAGCGTGTTACATTTACCGGAAAATATAATACCAGTCCGGCATGGTCCCCGGACGGAAAAAAGATTGCTTATGTGGGGATTGCAGAAAATAAAATTAATATATTTGTGATATCTGTTGATCCGCATATCGGTCCTCCGATACAGTTGACAGCAGGGCTGGGTGATAACGAAGATCCCTGCTGGTCGCCTGACGGCAGCCTGATTGTTTTTAAATCTACCAGGAATGGCGGAAGGGCTCATCTGTTCGTCATGACCGCAGCCGGGACAGCTCAGCGGCAGCTTCTTTCCATGTCCGGGGCCCAAAGTGAACCGGACTGGTCCGGTAACACAGGTTTGGCAACTGAGTAGGAAAAATTAAGTAAGATTGTTTAAAGGATAAATTAAAAAAAAGGAGAAGTTCAATGAAAAGACAAGTGTTGATGAATCTGATGATGGCAGTACTGGTTGCAGGGCTTTTAACCATGGTTTCCTGTTCAAAACCACAGGGAGCTGATCCTGGTGCCATGAATCAGGGACAAGGCGAGGAGACTGATGCTGAAAGAGCCGCCCGTCTTGAGGCGGAAAGAGCCGCCCGTCTTGAGGAGGAAAGACTCAATGCCCAGCAGCTTGAAGATCAGCGGCAAGCCCAAATTGTCGAAGCCAAGTCCCGTTTCCTGAATCAGAACATTTTGTTTGACTTTGACAGCGCTGAACTTACTGGTGAGGCTAAAGATCTGCTGCGGGAAAAAGCCGATTGGTTACAGGAAAATCCTTCTGAGACCGTGATGATTGAAGGCCATTGTGACGAGCGTGGTACCACGGTTTACAACTTGGCCCTAGGGGAAAGACGTGCCAACGCGGCCAGAAATTATCTCGTGGATTTAGGCGTTTCAGCCCGTCGTCTGGGTACGGTCAGCTATGGAGAAGAAAAACCCCTGGATCCGTCGCCCACAGAAGCGGCTTACCGCATAAACAGACGTGCACAGTTCGTAATCAGGTAAAAAGGTTCAGGTGAGATTTCCCATTTTTAGGGGCGTCTTTTTTGTATGCGTTTGACGGGTACAGACAGGCGGGATGGCCTGGTCTGTACCCCTCTCTCATTTAACTATTTTTGGATTTCGTATCAGATGAACCCTTTGCGTTTTTATCCCTGCCTTGCAGCCATTGTTTTCATAGCGGGCTGCGTGGCACCCAATCAGTATGAGGCTCTGGAGACCCGGGTAGCGGTCATGGAACAGAATGACAGCCGCCGGAATGCGCTTGATCAGGTGAGTACCAATGACCTTGGGCATCTAAAAGAACAGGTAGACGCGTTTTCCAAAACCACCCGGGAAAATTATGCTGAGCTAAAGTATGATATTCAACAGCTCAAGGACGACTTTTATAAAATCCAGAGCCAGCTTGAAGAGGTAAATTACAAGTTTAGCATAGATGGACAGGATCGTCAGGAAAGCCTGGAAAAAAGGCTGGAGCGTCTGGATAATGCCATCTCCAGGAATTATGAAAAGGTGATTGCCCTGGAAAAATATATGGGGTTTGAGCCTACCGTGTCAGGATCGCCCGGACAGAACAATAAGCCTGTGCCCAGTGAGATGCCGGATACCGAGGACGGTTTGTACAGCTATGCGAAAAAGCTGTTTGACCAGGGTGACCTGGAGAACGCAAGGATTCAGTTTGAAAATTTTATCAGCAAATACCCGAATTCCCAAAATGCAGACAATGCAAGATTCTGGATTGCTGATTCTTATTATGCTGAAAAATGGTATGAAAAGGCCATTTTGGAATACCAGAAAGTGCTTGAGAATTATCCGAATTCAAATAAAAATGCATCAGCGCGGCTTAAGCAGGGATATGCATTTGCAGCCCTTGGTGAAAAGGCCAATGCCAGACTGATTCTCAAAGAGCTGATCACACGGTATCCCAATTCCCAGGAAGCCAAGTATGCCGAGGCGAAGCTTAAAAATCTCAACTGATTCTGTACGTCCCCGATTATGAAAATCATAGGCATCGACCCCGGCCTTGCCGGAACCGGTATCGGGGTCATTGAGGGGCAAGGCCGTCATATTGCCGGATATTCCTTTGGCAGCATCTCCACAGACGCCGGTGAATCCACACCGGTCAGGCTGGACCAAATTTACCGGAAAACCAAATTCTTTCTACTTGAACAGCAGCCGGATTTTGTTGTTATTGAAGACATTTACTCCCTTGAAAAATATCCGGGGTCGGGTATTATGTTGGGCAAAGTCTCCGGTGTGCTGATTTTAGCGGCTTTCAAGGCGGGTGTACAGATTCTCGAAGTGGGTGTCAGGGAAGTTAAAAAGGTGATTTCAGGCAACGGCAGTGCAGATAAGTATCAGGTGGAACGTGCCGTGCGCCACTTATTAAATCACCATGAGCCTATTCGTCCTTTTCACGCTTCAGATGCGCTGGGTATGGCATTGACCGGGCTTTTCCGGTATGGGAAGTGATTTTGGTGCAAGGATTTAAATATGATCGCTTATCTTGAAGGGAAGATTCTTCGCAAGGAAGCGGATGGTATCATTCTGCTGGCCGGCCATATCGGTTATGAGATCCTTTTGGACACCATTACCATGTCCAGGTGCATGGAAAAATCCCAGGCCAATGAAACAATTGAGCTGTATATTTATTACCACGTTACAGAGCGGCAGCCTAAACCCGTGCTCATCGGGTTTCTGACCCCGGATGACAAGGAATTTTTTCAGTTGTTCATCACCGTGGCCGCCATTGGGCCCATGAAGGCCATAAAAGCGTTGACAAGACCGGTATCCCAGGTGGCCAGAGCCATTGAAGACCGTGATACTGTCTTTTTATCACAATTGACAGGTATCGGAAAAAGGACAGCGGAAAAAATTGTCGCCACCCTGAACGGAAAGGTCCTGGCTTTTGCCGCGGCCAAAAGCCAGGATCAGAATGTTGCGTCAATGGATCAGCAGGATTTTGTTCCTGAAGAAAAGCGGACCATGGTCAGACAGGTGGTTGACGTACTCACCGAACAGCTTGGCCACTCTGCATCATCGGCACGAAGCATGATTCAACAAGCCCTTGAAAAAAATCCAGGCATCAGTACCCCTGAAGACCTGTTTGACGAAATTTATCAGGAGACCAGATGACGGCAGGCGGGAACATTTTAAGCTATAGTTCAGATAAAAAGGGGGTGGTTTCAGAAAAATTGAAAATTGAAGACCATTCCCAGGAGATTGTTTCCCTTCGTCCCGGGTGCTTTGATGAATATGTGGGGCAGGCAGCGGCCGTGGAAACGCTCAAGATTGCTATCCAGGCGGCAAAAATGCGCCGGGAACCTTTGGAGCATATCCTGTTGCACGGCCCTCCCGGACTTGGGAAAACAACAGTGTCCCACATTATTGCAAATGAAATGGGAAAAGACCTGACCGTAACCTCCGGCCCTACCCTGGAAAAAGGTGGGGACCTTGTGGGTATTTTAACCAATTTGGGGGCGGGTGATATTCTTTTTGTGGACGAAATTCATAGGATTCCCAAAGTGGTGGAAGAGTTCCTTTATCCTGCCATGGAGGATTTTGCCGTGGATTTTGTATTTGACAAGGGAATTCATGCCAGAAGCCACAGGTATCGGCTTAAACAGTTTGTACTCATCGGGGCCACTACGCGGGTGGGGCTTTTGTCCGCTCCTTTACGGGACCGCTTTGGGATATTTCGCACGCTTGATTTTTATTGTGTTGAAGAGTTGACGGTGATTATCCAGCGGTCGGCCCTGCTTTTGAAAACCCGTATAACAGATGACGGCGCTCTGGAACTTGCTAAAAGATCACGGGGAACCCCCAGAATTGCCAACAGGCTTCTTAAACGGGTCCGGGATTATGCCATGGTCAGGCACCAGGGCCTTATGACGGCCAAAGGCGTCCAGGAAGCCCTGGATCTGGAAGGTATTGATAATCTGGGTCTGACACCTTTGGACCGCAATTATCTTGAAACGATCATCCGGTTTTACAACGGCGGGCCTGTGGGAATAGAAGCCATTGCAGCAACCCTGCAGGAGGAGACTGACACCTTGGTGGATGTGGTGGAGCCCTATTTGTTGAAAATCGGCCTTGTGCTGCGTACTTCCAGCGGAAGAAAAGCCTCGGAAAATGCATACCGGCATTTAAATTTGGTAAAAAGAGGATAGATGATCAACAAACGAAATTAACAATCCAGGGAAGAAAACAGCTTATATGTGTTAAACGGGATGGCGAATGGAAGATATTTCGAGAGAACTGGAAAGGGAAATAGCCAGAATAAAACATAGTTCGTATAAAATGCATAAGGAAAATAGTATCCTGATCATCAATGATTATGGTGAAATGCGATCCGGGGCTTTTTTTAAAACGCTTGTGTGTTTTTTTTTGGTAATCAGCATGACAGAGGGGTTGGTTACTATTGCCTTTTATCGGCTTTATTCCAATGCGAACAGCCAGAATGTTCAATTGAAGCGTTTCCAGGACGTTCTTGAAAAAAAAGTAGACCGTTTGACCAGTGAAAAAGAGCTTCTCATGGCCCGTATGGTGGTGACGGGTAATACAGCTGAACTTGAAGCATTGACCCGTACCGGAAAGATTGGTCAGGTACCTCCCAAGAAAGAAAAGCATCCAGGCATGAAGGATAAAAAGAGCAGCGTCGAGTTTCTGGCCATAGATGGAACGCCTGATTCGGAAAACGCCACAGATGAACGTGTTGGGCTGGATGACCAAAATTCGGTACCAAGCTGGTCCCGGGCAGGTGAAGGCGCTGATGGGCCGGCAGGGCAATTACCTGATGCGTTGCCTGTCACCGTTGAAACTGGAAAAAAATAAACAGGATTGATACGGACTATCAAAGTTTAAGTGCATTGCAAGGAGACAGCCGTTGTGAGAAAAAATATGAAGAATTTAAGCATTATTGATAAGGAATTCAAAATTGACGGCTCCATAGAAAGTTGTGGAAAACTGATCATCAAAGGACAGGTAAAGGGCACAATTGATGGAGATGTTGTAATTATTGCCCAGGACGGTGAGGTCAGCTCAACTTTGACAAAGGTATCCTGCCTGACCGTTGGCGGCAGTTTTGAAGGCGAGTTGATCGCCTCTAAGGAATTGATCATTCTGGCAACCGGCTCCTGTGCAGGAAAAGTTGTATGCCAGGATCTGATTGTGGAAAACGGCGGGGTGCTTAATGCGGATGTATCCTGTAATACATCCAGCAGAATGGAACCTGCCAAGAAAGGGAAATCTTTTTTTTCCAGGCGGGGGAGATCAAGTCAGAAAGAGGAAAAACAGATAGAATTATAAAAAATGCTTGACTTTAAAAACGAAATTATGTAGTTATGCCCGATTGCGTTTATTTAGAGGAGCATGGAGAACATTGGAAAAATATACATACAGTGCGAAAAGATCTGACAACAAAGAGAACTGGTGCATCATTGATGCAAAAGACCAGGTGCTTGGGCGGCTTGCTTCCCAGATAGCGTATAGAATCCGGGGTAAACATAACCCGCTTTACACCCCCCATGTCGACACAGGTGACTGGGTGATTGTTGTCAATGCGGACAAGGTTCGTCTGACCGGGAATAAAATGGGACAGAAAACCTATTACCGCCATTCCGGTTATATCGGAGGAATTAAAGCCCAGACAGTCAAAGAGATGCTTGAAAAAAAACCTGAAGATGTTTTAAGAAAGGCTGTTCGCGGAATGCTTCCGAAAAACAGGCTTGGACGTAAACTTGGGAAAAAACTATTTGTTTACGCAGGCGATCAGCATCCTCACGCGGCACAGAAGCCTCAGGTTGTCGAATTTTAATAGATAAGGACGTGATACAATCAATGGAAAGTGCAAACCAATTTTACGCAACAGGCAAGCGGAAAAATTCTGTGGCCAAAGTGTGGCTTATGCCAGGTACAGGAAAAATTGTTGTTAATGACAGAGAATTGGATGAGTATTTTGACATCCCGGTAAACAGGAACGTGTTGACTTCTCCTCTTGTTCTGACTGATAAAAGTGATGCCTTTGATATTAAAATTACAGTGATGGGCGGTGGTTATACCGGTCAGGCAGGCGCTATTCGTCAAGGCGTTTCCAAAGCGCTTGTTTTATCAGATCCGGATCTGCGAGGTGTCCTGAAATCGGCAGGCTTTCTTACCAGGGACGCCAGGCAGAAAGAACGTAAAAAATACGGTAAAAAGGGAGCAAGAGCCAGCTTCCAGTTTTCAAAGAGATAAATGGCGGCTGCGCCGCAGAAACCAGAGACAAGAAACTGGAAACAGGAAGAAAGCATTTTCACAATTTCTTGTTTTTGTGATAGAAACTGAGGAGTCAGGCACTAAAATCAGTTTTTACACACTTAAAATATCAAAGGGAAGCAAGTTTATATTTGCTTCCCTTTTTTTTGTTTTAACACTATATAACCCGAATGGGCCGCAAGCCCACAACAAATAATGAAAATAAAGACACCAACAATGCAGGGCTAAAATGGGCGCCGTAGGCGCTTCGCCCTCTTGTCTCTAATTTCTTATAAAAAAATGCAGACACTTCTATTCTATGATATTGAAACATCCGGGCTGAATCCGGCCTTTGATCAGGTGCTGACCTTTGCATGTATTCGCACGGATTTGTCTTTAAATGAGATCGGCCGGGAGGATATTGTCATCCGTCTCAGGGATGATATTGTGCCCTCTCCAGGAGCTTTTCTTACACACAGGCTTGATGCTCAAATACTTGAGACGGGTATCAGTGAATACCATGCAGCCTTAAAAATTCATTCTCTATTGAATACGCCCCAGACCATCAGCATAGGATATAATTCTCTTGGATTTGATGACGAATTCTTACGTTTTCTTTTTTATCGTAATCTGCTGGATCCGTATACGCATCAATTTGCCAACGGGTGTCGCCGGATGGATATGCTGCCGGTCACATTGATATATTATCTTTTCTGCCCCCAGGCACTTTCCTGGCCTGTGATTGACACTGGGAAGTCAACCATGAAGCTTGAGCATCTAAGCCTGCAAAACAAGTTTAAGACGTCGGGCAGGGCTCATGAGGCCATGAGTGATGTTGAGTCTGTTGTCGGTCTAGCAACGGCGTTTTCGAAATACAGTGAAATCTGGTCGTATGTCCAAGGGTTCTTTGACAAAAATGCTGATCTTAAACGCATGAACAGTCTTAAAAATTCAAAATTGTCTAAGGCGTACGGAATGGATCTTGCTCTTATGATATCCGTCTCATTTGGTTCAGACTGCAATTATATGGCCCCTGTCGTTTATGTGGGCGGATCTGTCCCCTATAAAAATCAAAGCCTGTGGATTCGTCTGGATAAGGAAGGGATGTTTGATCAGATAGATGAGACACTTGGGGTATATGATCTTATTACAATACGAAAAAAGCCGGGTGATCAGTTCTTCATTCTGCCGGTTCTGGATCGTTTCTGGGAGAAACTTTCACCCACATCGCGTACAGTGTGCATACGGAATCTGGATTTTATTAAACAGAACATGTCCGGTTTTGATAAAACGGTCGGGTTTCACCGAAATTTTGAATATGCCCAGGTGCCTGATATAGATCTTGATGCAGATTTGTATCAGAGTGGTTTCTTTTCATTTCAGGATAAAAAAGAGATCGCGATTTTTCATAAAACAGAAGAAAAAAAGAGATATCAGATTACCCAAAGCTTTCAAAGTAACAGGGTACGGATGCTGGCCCAAAGAATCCTTGTGCGAAATTTTAATGAAAAGCCGGAGTGTGTGCCTGAATTCCATACGCATTTAGAACGGCTTTTGGGAATTGATCCGGAGAAATCTATCAAAGGATATAAGGAGGATGTCAAACTCACATGTGCCAAGGCGCTTGAGGAACTTAGAAAAATTGAAGCAGAAGCAATCCAGTCCTTTGAGCCCAGCCAGAAAGATCTTTTAAGATGGCTTAAATCCTACATTCAAAATCAATCCGCTTTTTTTGCTGACGCGGTTTAATTCTTCTATCTGGGCAGCGTGGATGAATTGGTTTAGCGTCCCTTGACATCAAATCCTGTACCCTATAATCCAATCAGGCAGTACTGACTCTCCCGTCAATACTGCCTGATTGATCTGCTGCATAAAAGAAATTATTTTATAGCGTCTTTAAGTGCTTTGCCGGGTACGAATTTAGGTACATTTCTGGCCGGGATATTGATTTCTTTTCCAGTCTGGGGGTTTCTGCCTTTCCTCTCTTTTCTTTCAGCGGTTTTAAATGTGCCAAAACCCACCAGAGTCACAGAGTCATTAGCAGCCAGCGCATCAGTGATTGTTTGAATCATGCAGTCAACAGCTGCCTGAGCATCTTTTTTACTGCTAAGAACTTCTGAAACCTTGTTAATTAAATCGCCTTTGTTCATGGTGCTCACTCCTTTTTTTGGGGGGGGTTGTTAGGAAATATTTAAGTTAAAATATAATTTATTGAAAATGTTTTTCATTTAGCTTTTTCGGGTACGTTACGTCCTTGAGCCGGGCGTGTCAAGTCTTTATTCCGTTTTTTTAAAAATCGTTGCCGGTTTTTTTTCTACAGCATAGAATGGTTGTAAACAGAATGGAGAAATGGACCCATCGCTTGCCAAGCCTTTCATTGAAGAAACTTTACACATTCTTGGCACCACTGCCTAGTAAAAGTAAAACCAGAGCCCGCCTTTTTTAAAAGGAAACACCATTCATCGTGGCGATAATCCAGGGCTCTTGACAGTCGATGGGGATCTGAAAGTAATGGTTACGATTTCTTTTACTGAAATTAGTATCCCCTTTCGTACAACCAGGGGCAAGGTGATGCTCAAAGTCTGTTATTCGGATCATGAACCCATAAAATTTTTGAATTATCGCACCATGGGAAGATTCGCGTTGTTCCAGGCAAATACGCCGCCTGCCAGTGATTTTATATTGGTAAATCCCTGGTCTTTAAGAAGGCCTGCTGCAATAAGACAGACACCCTAAGCCTTTTACTGAAATTTGGTTAAAATACATGGTACACGGATCCTTGCTTTGGTAAAATAAAATACTCAATATTTAAGAAAATTGGTATACCACCGAATGATGGGCTCCCCCCAGAAAACGTAGAGAATTGCGCCCAGGGAAAGAAACGGGCCAAAGGGAATTTTGGCCTGCCTTTTTTCGGATTTTTCTGTCATCGCTATGGCCGCTGCTCCGCCAAGGGTTCCAAATACGGAACCTGTAAACAGTGTGAAAAAAACTCCTTTTACCCCTGTGGCTGCACCAATCATGGCTAAAAGTTTGATGTCTCCCCCCCCCATACCCTGGCGCTTGCGAAAATAATAGTAGAAAAGGGCCACAAGATATAAAATGCCGCCGCCTGCCAGAACGCCCCATATCACAGAATCAAAGCGCATTTGAGGTACAAAAAGACAGGATGTGGAAAAAAGGATAATCCCGGGAAGGGACAACTTGTCTGGGATAATTTGGTGATCCAGGTCAATAAAAGAGATGGCAATGAGCACAGCGCCGAATATAAAATAAAAAAAAGCGGCTTGCGTCAGCCCGAATTTAAAGAAAAGCCCCAGGGCTAATAAGCCTGTGACCAGCTCCACCAAAGGGTAGCGTATGGAAATGGGCGCGTTGCAGAATGCGCAATGACCCTTGAGCATGAGAAAGCTTATGATCGGAAGATTGAAATAAAATGGAATCGCATGGTTGCAGGCAGGACAGTGGGAGGGCGGTGATACAATGGATTGACCTTCCGGCATTCGGTGGATCACCACATTGAGGAAACTGCCGATACAGGTGCCAAAAACAAAGGACATAACAGCAATTAAAATAGATAACGGGAACATAACGCTCCTTGGACAGTGTTTGAACGAAAAGTCACCCCAACACGGGGTTTTTGTTCAGGTACTATTTGTTCAGGTACTAGTTAAAGCCAACTATCCAATGATAAAAATATTTTTTCAAGGATATTGTAAAATATTTTTTCTGTTATATTGTAAATACAATTTAAAGCGCAGGCACACCCAGCCCGTATGTGAGGGCCAATCCGGAAAACCACAGACGGTCCGGTGGATTTCGGTCTGGTCCTGTTTTTTTATGAAAGGGTCTGGTACTCTTTCACCATGTGCACGGGGTGTCCCCGGTAGAAGAATGCAGGCGCGGCCTAGGGCCGTTATGTAATCAAGGAGCATAAATGGCAGAAGCAGATATTGATGATCTGATTGAAATAATTGAAAAAGAAGGTAATGTCGAAGACATTCCCAAGGTGATTCCCATGATGCCGGTCAGGGATGTAGTGGTCTTTACAGACATGCTGCTTCCCTTATTTGTCGGACGGGAAAAGTCCATTAAGGCCATTGAGGAGTGTGTGGAATATGACCGGTATGTTTTTTTATCGGTCCAGAAAGACTCAGAAATGGAAAAGCCGGGGCCGTCGGATGTCTATGATGTCGGGACCATTGCCCGGGTCCAGAAGATGATTAAAATGCCCGACGGTAGGATCAAGGCGCTGGTCCAGGGTATTTCAAAAGCAAAAATTATTGAATTTGTTCAAAAACGTTCTTTTTTTAAGGTCAGGGTGGAGACTGTTTCTGATATTGAACCGGACTCTCTGGATATAGAAATTGAAGCCCTGATGCGTAACGTCAAGGAGAACAGCGAAAAACTTTTAGCCCTTAAAGGCGAGTTCTCAGGTGACGTAGGCGATCTTTTATCCCATATTGACTCCCCGGGTAAACTTGCGGATTTGGTGGCCTCTAATCTCAACCTTAAGGTGGAGGATGCCCAGGCTATTCTGGAAACCACGGATACCGTCGAGCGTTTAACCCGGGTCAATGACCTTTTAGCCCGGGAGCTTGATTTGTCAACGGTTCAGGCTAAAATTCAAACCCATGTCAAAGATGAAATTTCAAAAAATCAGAGAGATTATTATCTTCGGGAACAGGTCAAGGCCATCCATAGAGAGCTTGGAGAAAGCGATGAGAAGATTGCCGAGATTGTTGAATTCAAAGAAAAAATAAAAAAGTGCAAGCTGCCCGAAGAGTGCGAGAGAGAGGCTTTGAAACAGTTGACCCGTCTGGATCAGATGCATTTTGATTCTTCCGAAGCCTCTGTGGTCAGAACCTATCTGGATTGTATTGTGGAATTGCCCTGGAGCAAAACCACCAAGGACTTTTTAGACATAAAAAAGGCCAAGGAGCTTTTAGACCAGAATCATTACGGACTGGACAAGGCCAAGGAGAGAATTCTTGAGTATTTAAGCGTGCGTAAGCTCAATCCAAAGAAAAAGGGTCAGATTATCTGCTTTGTCGGCCCTCCGGGTGTGGGCAAAACCTCACTTGGCCGTGCCATTGCCACGGCTATGAAGCGCAAGTTCCACCGGGTCTCTTTGGGCGGTATCCGTGATGAGGCAGAGATCAGGGGGCACCGCAGAACCTATATTGGTGCCATGCCCGGAAGAATCTTACAGGGGCTTCGTCAATGCGGCACCAAAAATCCGGTTTTTATGCTGGATGAAATTGACAAACTGGGCAATGATTTCAGAGGAGATCCTTCATCCGCACTTTTGGAGGCATTGGATCCTGAACAAAACTCCGAGTTCTCCGACCATTACCTGAATATGCCCTTTGATCTGTCAGATGTGTTGTTTGTTCTGACAGCAAATATGGCCGACACCATTCCTTCGGCCCTGCTTGACAGGATGGAGTTGATCCATCTTTCCGGATATACTCGCCAGGAAAAGGTGGTGATTGCAAAACAGCATCTTTTGCCAAGAAAGCTCAAAGATAACGGTTTGACCCGCCGTGCCATCCATTTCAGTTCCACTGCCGTGGAGTCCATTGTTTCAGAATACACCCTGGAAGCAGGCCTTCGGGAACTTGAACGTAAACTGGACTCTGTGTGCCGAAAAATTGCCCGCCAGATTGCGGAAGGCCAAAAGGGGCGGTTTGCCGTTACCTGCCAGAATTTAACCAAATACCTTGGACCGCCTCAATATATTAACGAAATGGATCAGGAAGAGAGCCAGGTTGGTTTGGCCACGGGGCTTGCCTGGACGGAGGTGGGTGGCGAGCATCTGTATATTGAAACGTCGTTGTTTCCGGGCAAAGGAGAGTTGCAGCTCACTGGACAGATCGGTGAGGTTATGCAGGAATCTGCCAGAGCCGCATTGACATATACCAAGGCCCATCAGGAAGCCTTGGGCATAGATAAGGACGCCTTTGATTCCAACGACATTCATATCCACGTACCCGCCGGTGCCATCCCTAAGGATGGTCCTTCGGCGGGTATTGCCATTGCTACAGCCTTGGTATCGGCTTTCACCGGTAAAAAGGTGAATAACAAGGTGGGCATGACCGGTGAAATTTCTCTGCGGGGCAGGGTGCTGCCCATAGGAGGCCTTAAGGAGAAGTCTTTAGGTGCTTTAAGGGCCGGAATTAAGACAGTGATTATTCCGGAAAAAAATAAAAAAGATCTCCATGATATCCCAAAATCTGTGAAATCCAAACTGACATTCATTTGTGTAAAGGATGTCAGGGAGGTGCTGGATCTCGCCCTGGAATCGGAATAATGTATCTTTTTGCCCTGAGCACGGCAGAGCAGGGCGCCAGCATGGCCCTGTTTGAAGATAGTAACCTTGTTTTTGAATCCAGCCTGTACAGCCGACAGACCCATTCAAAAGGCCTTTTGCCTGTGATTGAACAGGCCGTTAAAAGCCGGACGGGGATGACCATTGACCGGATAGACGGATTCATTGCAGCCAGGGGGCCCGGCAGTTTTACCGGACTTCGCATCGGCATCAGCATGGTTAAGGGGCTGGCCAGGGCCGTATCAAAACCGTGTGCAGGGGTTTCCAGTCTTGACGGTATTGCGTTCAGATTCTGTTATTCACAAAAGCCTGTGTGCGTGATGATGGATGCCAAGCGCAAAGAAGTGTATTCTGCCGTTTATCAGTTCCATCATGGTACGCTTATCCAGAAAGGTCCGGAAATGGTGTGTCCGCCGGAGACTGCCATTGACCGGGCCGGGGCCGGGGCCCTGTTCGTCGGGTCGGGATCCAAGGTATACCGGGAAAGGATCTGCCGCCTAACTTGTGACAAGGCTGTACTCTCTTACCCATCCATGGACGGGGTCAGTGCGTGGGCACTGGTGATTTCCGGGATGTCTGATAAAGGCGTGTTTGATTTTGAGAATCATCCCCTGAACCCGATTTATCTTAGAAAATCCGATGCGCAGATCCATTTCGAAGGGAAAACAGGCGATTGACAATATATCTGTATACTTGATATAAATATCAGGTTTTGACTCTATTTATGGATGGGCACTATTGAGGTAGGGGGATATGGATAATTCTAAATGGCCGGCAAAGGCAGTACTTCCCATTGCCATGCCCGGGGTTAAATACGTTGCAGCAGCCATCCTTGTTACGGGGATGTTTTTTTATTTTGGGTGCTTAAAAACAGGGGGACTGGCGTTGATGGCCACTGTGTTCACTACCTGGTTTTTCAGAGACCCTGAACGTATGGTGCCGGAAGGCGGGGAGCTTCTGGTCTCTCCGGCAGACGGGAAGGTAATTGTTGTAGAGCGAATTGCCCGGTGTGAATACATGGATGAACCCTGCCAGAAGGTCAGTATTTTCATGAATGTGTTCAATGTTCATGTCAACCGTATCCCTTTTAGCGGTATGATTGAAAAGGTTCAATATCATCCGGGTAAATTTGTAAACGCATCTTTTGATAAAGCGAGTGTTCACAATGAACGCAATGCGCTGGTAATAAGAACGGACGATGGGCGTCGTTATGTGTGTGTCCAGATTGCAGGACTCATTGCACGGCGTATTGTCAACTGCGTAAAAATCAATGAGTATGTTCATAAAGGCGACCGGTACGGTATGATTCAGTTTGGATCCCGCTTGGATCTCTATCTTCCCATGGGTTTTGAAATAGTTGTTAACCCCGGGGACAAAACAAGTGCCGGAAGCAGTGTTATCGGTCGTATGTGCTGATTAAAGGGCAGGGCGCAACGCGCTGTGGTGTCAATTAAAAAACTATGGAGTAGATTTTAAATTTTGGACCAGATACCTGTAACAAAACAAGGTTTTGCGGCCTTAAAAAAAGAACTTGAAAAATTAAAAACCATGGACCGTCCTGAGATAATCAAAGCAATTGAAGTGGCCAGGGCCCATGGAGACCTGTCTGAGAATGCTGAATATCATGCTGCAAAGGAGCGCCAGTCTTTTATTGAAGGCAGGATCGGTGAGCTTTCCTATAAGATCGGAAACGCCAAAGTAATTGATCCTGCCACTGTGGCCAAGGACGTAGTCCGGTTTGCCAGCCGGGTTCTCGTGGAAAATCTGGATACCGAAGAAGAACAGGAATACATGATTGTCGGTGAGGATGAGGCTGATATTAAAAAAGGCAAAATTTCTGTATCTTCCCCCCTTGGTTCGGCCCTGATCGGAAAGGAGCTGGGCGAAGAGGCCATTGTCCAGGCACCGGGCGGAAAACGGGTTTATGAGGTTATTGATATTCTTTGATTTTTTTAAGATTGCAGTAAAATTTTAGAAAGGAAAGTGCTGTGGCACGTGTAACTATTGAAGATTGTTTGAAAAATGTAGATAACCGCTTCACCCTTGTACATCTGGCAGCCAAACGGGTACGCCAGGTCAGGGAAGGAGCTGATTTCCTTGTCCCATCCTCAAGAAACGGAGATGTTGTAACCGTCCTGCGTGAAATTGCCGCTAACCGGATTGTTGTTAAAAAAGATACCGAGTTTGACGCCGAATAGTCTGGTTTGGGTAAAGGGCTGACAAAACGTCTGATGCATCTGCTTGGCAAGGCGGTTAACGATTGGCGGATGATTGAAAATAATGACCGGATACTGGTGGGTGTATCCGGCGGTAAGGATAGTCTGGCCCTTTTTCACCTTCTTGTTTCCCTGAAAAAAAAAGCCCCTGTCTCATTTGACCTTATTCCTGCTTATATAGATCCGGGATTTGATAACTCCTTTGCTAAAAAACTGGATTCTTATATCAATGAAAGATATAAGGTCTCTCATCAGGGTATGGTGGTGGAAAAAACCAATTACGGCAGATTTGCCCACTCTGATGAAAACAAAGAAAATCCCTGCTTTTTATGCAGTAGACTGCGGCGTAAACGCCTGTTTGAACTCGCCCGGGAGCATGACTGTAAAAAACTTGCCCTGGGGCACAACAAAGATGATTTGATTGAGACATTGTTCATTAATATTTTTTACGCTGGAAAAATAGGAACAATGAAGCCTAATCAGTCATTTTTTGGTGGGCAATTTGATATTATCAGGCCGTTGTCCTATGTTGAGAAACATGAGATAAACACTTTTGCAAAAGTTTGTGATCTGCCGGAATTTGTCAACACATGCCCAAGTGCCGGTTACACGAAAAGGCAGGATGTTGCAGATATGCTTGAAAGGATGTACCGGCAGAATAAACATATAAAAGGAAATATATTCAGGGCAATGGGTAATATCGCCGCTGATTATCTTTTGCAAATGTCATGATGAAAGATATACAAAATCAGCCGGATTTTCGGAATATTCCCATTGATAAAGTCGGGATTAAGGGGCTTAAATACCCGGTGGTCGTCCGGGATAAAGCCAACGGCTCCCAGTCCACCGTTGCTGAAATCAATATGTATGTAGATTTGCCCCATCAGTGTAAGGGCACCCATATGAGCCGCTTTGTGGAACTGCTGCATACAGTTGTTAAGACGCCGGTGTCTCTTGATTCTCTGACCAGCATTCTGGAAGATATGAAAGCCTCGCTTGGGGCAAAGTCTGCACACATTGAAATATTTTTTCCCTACTTTATCGAAAAAACATCTCCTTGCACCCAATCCAAGGGGCTGATGGATTATAATTGCACGATCATTGGCTCTTCCAACGGCCGGAAAAAAGCAGACATCGTGTTAAAAGTGGCGGTTCCTGTCACCTCGGTATGCCCCTGCTCCAAGGAAATTTCAGAATATGGCGCTCACAATCAGAGGGGAGAGGTGCTTGTTGCGGCTCGGTTTCATAAATTTATTTGGATTGAAGATATTGTCAATCTGGTTGAACAGGCTGCATCCTGCGATATTTATTCCGTGCTGAAACGTGCAGATGAAAAATATGTCACGGAAAAAGCGTACAACAATCCAAAATTTGTGGAAGACATTGTAAGGGATGTGGCCAAGGAACTTATCGAAGATAACAACATCACCTGGTTTTCCGTGAGCGCAGAAAATTTTGAATCCATTCACAATCACAGTGCTTATGCATGTATAGAGCATTCAAGGGATTAAGTTCGTGTTTGAACAAAAAGTCACCCATCTGCCCTTGCATCTGGGCAACGTTTAGCTCAAACACAGGTCACCGTTAAGGCGCTAAGTTATCACAGTAGCTTGAAACCTTTTCCTTGAGCAAACGCCTGATGGCGTCATATCCCGTGCTGGTCTGATTCAGCATGATCACAAAGGGGTAAAGCCGGTTATCTTTCCCACGGATAAAGCCTGCACGGCTTCTGACATCCGACAGCGTACCTGTTTTATAAAATTCATTTCCCTCCCTTCTTAAAAAGTCATACCAGGGCATAAATGAAATAAGAATATCCCTCATCTGGGCAGGCGTTATCCGGTTACGCCGGGACAAGCCGGAGCCCTCAACAATGCCCACTCCCTTTAACCCCAGCGCCTCCTCTGCAAATTTATTCAGGACAGCAGTTCCTTTTTCAAGGGTGGCCGGCGGGCCGGATGTGCAGGCCCCCATGGTCAGCATGAGCTGGTTGGCAATAAAGTTGTTTGAAAATTTCAGCAATTTTTTAACAATGTCTGCCAGACTATATGAGGGTGTGTATACAATGCGGTCTTCATCTGATGCTGAAAATATGCCTTCCTGGACACTGCCTGTTATTTTTATCCCCGATTCCTTTAACAAATAGTGCATCAGTATCCCCGGATACTTTTGTCGAAGATCATAGGACAGAAGAATCCTGTCTGTTTTCTTTGATCCGGGCGTAATCTGCTGTGCCAGAATGTCTGGGAACGGGGTTTGCTTTTCAGCAGAAACATATTGTCTGCTCCTGCTGTCCCATTTTAGAAAAACCGTGTTAAAATTTGCACACAGCGCTCCGTTTGTCGCATCATAAGGATTGGCAGAGGAACCAGCACCGGGAATTGTAATTCGGGGCGTGAAATAGGTCTGGTCCACAATGATATTTCGAATAACCGCGGATGAGATACGGCCTTCAGATACCTGTTTGAAAAGATGGCCTGAGATTTGATGCGCAAATTTGGTTATTTCCTCGGAGATAAATAAAGGATCTCCAAATCCTTTCAGGTAAAGGTCAAATGTTGTTTTGTCGTAATAGGCCCATGTCTGGAAATGAAAATCCAGTCCTAGGGTTCTGATTGCCGCAAGGCTGGTCAATATTTTCAGGGTTGATGCAGGAATTAAAGGTTGATCTTGATTTTTTGCATAAATTATTTTGCCCTGATCATCGGACAAGATAATGCCCGATGTTTGGGCCCAAACATGCAAAGATGTGGAAATGGTCAGAACAAGAACCAAAATAGTCAGGCAAAGATATAATTGAATTTTATTTTTCATGGTATTAAAAATAAGGAAGTTCATAATAAATAATCTACCCATGTCGTGGCTCAATAATCACATTCCATTTGGGCTGTGTGCATGAACGTATAATTTTATCCTCGTATGGTCTCATTTTTTTTGTAAGCCGAATGCCTTTTTTATATGCCTTTTCCACCAATTGGACAACTGTGTTTATCCCTTTCCCAGAAATTCTAAATTTAGCGGAACAATCAGATATTTTATCCATTAAATATAGCTATCTGACAATTTTTGTTGCCAATAGAACAAAAAATGTAAATTTTAAAATAGACCTAATTTTGCTTTTTTAAGTACAACATCTTGAAATAAAAAGATTTTAAATTTATTAACCAACTGGCATGTAAACTGCAAGAATTTTAATTCTATAAAATAAGTGAAAAAGGCAAACCTCTCGAAAGAGTGGGGCGCAAAGCCTCCGGTCCGCCAATATGGATAGGTAGCGGGGTTGCCATAAAAAGGGCAATTTGCCAAGTCCATCTTCTTTTTTCATATTGATCAGAAATGCGTTTAGCGTCTGTAATCTACATGTGCAGGCTTTATATTATAAATTATAACGAGGAGGAGCTATGGAAACAACGTTAAGAAGGAGTCTTTGTATTTTGGTTTGTGTGATGGTGACTCTCTGTGCGCTGCCGGTAATGGCTGACGCAAAGCAGGTAAACATTAATACCGCGCCCAAAGAACAGCTGATAACATTGAAGTATGTTGGCGATGCCCTTGCTGACAGGATAATCGAATTTCGTAAAAGTACGCCCTTTACAAATATAGAAGATATTATGAAGATAAAGGGAATCGGACCTAGGGTGTTTGAAGCCAATAAAGATCAAATCTGCGTTAAGGATAAATGAAACAGCATACGACGTACGCTAAACGCAATTAAATCTTGATTTCCAAGTACAAGCTTTTACATGCGAATCTCTAAGTTTGGTTTATTTATTGACTACCATGCTATATTTTCAGCATGGTAGTTTTGATTTTGGGTTGAATCAATGGAAAATATAAGGTAGTGACCCGTGTACAAACAATACCGATTGGCAGGTATTGTTTTTTGAAGGTTGGAGAACGCCTTCCGTCCGGGTTTGTGTTGCGGTAATATTAAAAATAAAAAATCGTTTGACAAAAGTTTTGTTTTAATATATTCTTCCCAAGTTCTTTTTAGTTGAGGTTTTGAAAAGGATTTTGATCTTTGAAAATTGGTCAGTGAAAAAGAAAAGAGCGGGTCAATGACAATGCGCTTGAGCTTAACGGCTTTAAGTGCAGACCTTAAAAAGTTTTAGTAAAGGATTATAACTGGAGAGTTTGATCCTGGCTCAGAATGAACG
>QKDP01000300.1 GCA_003252055.1 Desulfobacter postgatei
TGCGGCAAAAGGATTACCAGCAGGCTGAAAAACTTGCCAAGGATGCCGAGGGGCTTTATGCCGGCCTGGCTGAAGAGATCAAAAAGACCGACAACGGCACCGATGTGGTGGTCAAATCCATCGGCGAAACCAAAGAGATCGCCAAGGGGGGTGTCCAGGCCGTTGGTGATTTTATCCAGAAACTCTACAGTGAACAGAAGCAGAACGCAAAGGATTCCCAAGCCGAATGGATCAAAACGGCGGACACCATCCAGGCAAAACTGGATGAGATTGCCAAGGAGCGGGCCGCAAACATCAAAATAGAACTGCAAGGTGTGGCCGCTGCCCAGAGCCAAATTAACGCCCTGACCCGCAATGAGACCAAATATATCACCGTCGTGACAAGGAACGTGACCGAGAGCAAAGAGGGTGGCCCGATACTTAAAGCCGCCACAGGTGCCTTTGTCCGGCGATCCGGAAAGCTCGGCGGGTACGGCGGCGGGGATAAAATCAAATCCTTGCTGGAAGCCGGGGAGTTTATCATCCGGAAAGAGGCGGTGGCCAAGTATGGATCATCATTTTTTGCTGCGCTGAACGCCATGCGGCTGAACCTGCCGGATCTCCAGGGCGCTGTCCGTGCCAGGATTGGCGGGTTGATATCATCCATACCGGTGCCACAGTCACCGATTCCGGCCTTTGCCGCCGGCGGACTGACCCAAGGGCCGTCCGAAACCCTGGTGGTCCGGTTCCAGGCCGGTGACGTTGAAGCACCGGTGAAAATCACAGACCCGTCATCCAGGGAAGCCATGAAAAAGATGGCCCGGGAGATGGCCAGGATGAAGATGGTATATGGCAAGTAAATTCCGCATATTTTCCACCGAGATCGACGCCACCGTCGACCCGGACAACGCTGATCCGGCACCGGCCACCCTGATCGCCTTTGACCAGGACCCCCTGTTTGGGGAGTATGACCCGGACGGCGCAGATCAGGACCGGGGGTGTGTCATCCGTACCCTGGGCGGTGTGGTGGTGCAGGATTTCGGCGTGGTTGAGCAGGACGGGGTGATCACCTTTTCCGACACCAACGCTCTGGAATCCGCCACGGTAACGGCGCTGAAAACGGCCTACGAGACAGTGGATGGCCAGTTTTATTTTACTGACGGGTATGAATGCTGGAAAGTCCAATTCAGCCGGAATCCCAAGGGGTTGAAGGCCTTCCGAAACATTCTGGTCGCCTATCACAGCGTCACCCTGTTTTCCTACGAAATCAGGTTGCTTGTGGTCAGCAAGGAGATATAAATGAGTCTGGACTGGGATATCCTGCTTGATGACGTATCAATTAAAGATCAAATCGCACGGTTTGAAGTCCGGGATTCAGACGGGGGCTATGCCCGGGAGCTGACCATTGACGCGGCAGACCCATCTTTTTACGACCAGTTTGAGTTTAACGTCCTTCCCCAGCTGCGCCTGGAGGTCAAGGTCAAAGAGACGGATACATGGGTCTCACTTGGCCGGTTTTACATTGAGCAGCCCGGGCTTGCCGCAGGACCGGATGAGATCAGCGGACAAGGCCTGTGGGGCAGGTCAGAGACAGCCAAAGCCGGGGCTCCATTTGCGCCCAAAGTGACCCAGTCTTGGGACACGGACACCACAGCCAACGCCATCATAAACGAAATGGCCGCCCTGTGCGACCTGACCGTCAATTTCGACCTGACCGATTACACCGTGTTTGCCGGGTCCTATGCCGTGGACGGGGCCTATCCCATTGACGTGATCCGGGAGCTGGCCGAATACGCCGGCGGCACCGTTGGATGCACCGCAGACGGAGACCTGGTGGTCCGGCCGTACACCTTCCACCCGTCATCAGCGGATCATACGGTCACGGACACGGATATTTCCGGCATGACCGAAAGCGTTGAGTATCCTGAATTCGGTAACCGGATAAAGATCAGTGCAGACGGCAGTGATTCCGGGGTGTCGGTTGATGTTGAAGCGGCGGACGATGCGGATTGCCTGCCGGCCAACGGCACATCAAAAAACACATTATACGCCTTTGTATCGAATAACGACGGACCTGTGGATGACGGTGTTGTGGTGTCCTGGACCGCCGAAGACGGGGTGACCCTGGCCAATGAAACATCCCAGACCGGGCAAGTCTTGATGGCCAATAAAATTCATAATGCCGACAACTATTATACGGTGACAGTGGATTATCCAGTTATCGACGTGATAGGCATCTGGGCCTATTCGGACCGGCAGCATGAAAATAATTTCTGGGATGCCAGTTTGTCCGGGTGTGCGTTTGAGGACAATGAAATCACAGTCCACAACCCATTTTTATATTGCGACCAGACCCTGGTGGTAACATATATTACATCTGGATGCGCGGTAAACACGGTGACGGCAGGCAGCACGGCTCAGGACGTGACAGTGACGGCGGACGTAAACGGTACCCAGGATACAATTGAAGTAAAGCTTGGGAATACCTGCGCTTGTGGGTCGTCATTGGAAGCGATCAAAAACACCGATTCGGATATTTGCTTCGGAAACAGCGCGCCAATACTGATCTGGGCGGAAATAAACGGGGGGCCGGCAACAGGCATGATTGCCACGCTCACCCTGACCGGGTGCGGGGAATTGTCATCCACCAAGAAAATTCTGGGCAGTGTAGACATCATCAATGAAGTTGGGCATGTGATCAATAATATTTCCGGGACCAGCCAGGTCGAATGCGCTGCGTTTCCTGATGATTCCGCCACCCCTGAAGTATATCTTGTCACAGATGCATCCAAATCAGATAATTTATATGCCGGTCATGACGGAAAAGTGATTGATCTTGATACTGAAATTGCCACAGGCACTGAGGTTTGGATTGATTACACCGCAGACGGTGCAGCCACTGTATCCTGGCTGACAGACGATGTCGAGGAAGAGTGTGACGCAGAAGTATTGATTAAAATAGCAGATGGTACAGAGACAGGGTTGACGGAAACGGTATCATTAAGAGCAACTGATTGCAGTGATTTGGATGGCAGTGATTCAAGCGATGAGACTACCTCAGTATATAGTAGCAGTAAAGATTCGAATGGGTTTGATAATTCCGGGACCAAAGGGGGTACCACTTCTTGCGAAGCGCAATGTAATAAACTCACTCCAGCCTCTGTAAAACAAGCTTGTATAGATGCCTGCAAAGCAGAGGAAGGAGAAAGCGGCGGCGTTACATTAGATTCTTGCGATATCATTATTTTAAATCGAATTTCCAACATTGATAACGCTACAGCGGAAACCAAAGACAATATTCGATTCGGCATAACCTCCCAAACGGTTTGTGCCGAAGCTGACCCATACGGCTGTCCATGCTCAGAATTGTGTGAGTCGGAAGTACGGGTAAAAGGCAACACCTACGACTATAATAAAACAATCCACGAAACCGTAATTGACACATACGAAGAGGGTACACCGGAATATTATGAGGCTGTTGCCTCATTACGATCTGAAGTTTTAGCAGAATGCGAAACGAATTGTGAAGGGGCAAGAAATGAACATTGTGGTAATTGTACGGCATCTGGCCCTAATGTATTAGCACCTGGTGAATCTGCTGAATATATATGCAGTGACGGGACTACGCGACTTATTACCATGCCTGATGATGGTTGTGGAGTTGTGGAGTTCACCGTTGGATGCTGCACGGTAAATATAAAATCTACAGATGGACAATGGGTTGTAACGGATAATTGTTCCTGGAATACTTATCAATGCTATTCAAATGACCAAGAAATCGCGATTAATTGTTATCCCGAATGTTTTGGATCCTACTATTGTGAATGTGATTACTTAAATAATAACTGCGCAGTTTGGCCTGATTATTCTTGCGGTCCGGTATGCACCCCGGTTGATGGTGGTGATAGAAGCAATAAATGTTGCGGTAGTAATGTAGTTGGGACAAAGACTTGGGAGTGTTGAGATGAAAGAGCAAAATAAACAAATATTATCGTTGTTACAGGCGTACAGACAAGACGAAGTCCTAAAAGCGTTTGATTTATATAAAAAAGGTATAGATGATCGCAATACGGCAGTTATACAAGAGCTGAACGATAGTGGCTGGTACCCACAAAATAAAAAGCCTGCGGACCGTGAATTTTATTATTTTGACAGTAAATATTGGGTGCAGACTGATGAGGCGCGAGAGCGTGATAAGCAGAAATTAATTGACGCGATGAAGGCCGCAAATAGCAAAAAGAAAAAATATACCGGTCAAAAAATGGATCTTTCCATAACAGATATGGCGTGTCCCAAATGTGGATCTAAGATGTATAAACAATCGGTTTGTTCTAAGTGTCAAGATGGGAAGAAAGGCTTTAAAATACGGCTCATTTGTGAAGAAAATCCAGACCATGAGCTCTTGTTATAATTATGACGATTGAAATTGAACATACCCTGTCTAATCCAGGGGCAGAAACAGGTGATATGACTGGATGGACTGTCGAATTGGGAGGTATAATTCTAAATACCGGCAGTGAGGGATTGTCCGCACATTCCGGGAGCTATTTTTTTCGTGGTGCGAATAGTCTTGATAATAGAGCGTATCAAGAAGTGGATTTAATATCAGATGGAGTTGATTCAGACCACATAGACAACGGGAATGCAGATTTTCAAGCAGATTGGTACCAAGCATCTTATTCCGCAAGCGATAAAGGTGCAATCCTGTTCCGGTTTAAAGATGCATCTAAAAGCGAAATAAGTACATCATCTTCATCATTAATCACCATATCTCCTTCCAAAACTTGGCAAGCTCGTCAGTATATAGCCAGTATACCTGCAAACACACGATATATTGATGTAATAATAAGATCATATAGAATAGCCGGGTCATGGTGTGATGGTTATTTTGATGATATTTCCGTACAAGCAACAACACCGGATATTACTGAATTAGTAGATATGTCTCTTGATATAGCCATGTGGCAAGAGACCTGCGAAAATATTAGCACTGATATTCATGTGGCGCAGTGGACAAAAGAAGACATCAAAAATGATATTGCCGCCTATTTTCAATCTATGGTTGATGCACCACTCAGTGTGGATACTCTTGGCGAAGTAACCTGGAATAAAAAAATAGACCTTTTTGCCGCTCTTCAGGATCTTAAGCCCCTGCCTTTGAATGTTCAGGTGGCAGTGGAACAGATCAAAAACACTTTTCTGAATATTTATCTTACGGACGGGATCATCAAACAGGACGCATCAATGGATATAGCCATAGGGGACGGAAATAAAATTCAAAGCTTGGGCATTGATATCATGGCCGTGTCCACAATGCCGGAGTTTAAATCCGTATATGCCATGCATTTAAACAGCGCAATTAAGGAGATAATGTCATGACGCAGCCAAATACCTACTGGCTTTTTAATGATACTGAAAACGACGGGGCCAATACCGGCAATGCATCTGGCGGAGCTGGGGACGCCTCTTCCAACTGGGTGGTCATGGACCTGACAAACGATTCTTTGGCATGGTGTTCTGATCAGCAAAATGATGGGGATGCCATATCCGGCACCCGTTTTCCAGTTGTGATCCCGGATTCCGGCAGTAATGAGGCGGAAAAAACATTTGTAAAAGATAATTCTGCGGCGGAGTTTGCCCAGGTCCCCCTGGCCGGTACCAGTGCAGGCGGCCAGTCCGGCGGTAATAAACGGTATGTCTTTGCAATTTATTTTGATGGCGCCACCGCCGGCATTCCGTATCTTGAGGCCTGGGATAACAGTGCCCATGACACCGCTGAGAACAACTTTCTTGGCGGCGGCACACCGGCAGACTCCTCCATTCGGGCGATTGCTACAACAAATGCGGTCCCCGGATCTGACACCTGGGCCGGGACGCCTTTGGCCGGTACGGATTCCAGGATTGAGCTGGATACGGCGGCTTTAACCGCAGCTAAAAACTTATATTTTAACATCAAGCAGCTGGTCACAAACGGCATCCATTCACCCGGCAGCTCCACGGCCTTGGTTTTGACGTTAAGATATCTGTATTCGTAATGAGGCGGACATGAATTACACCATCACATTTGACGACGGCATTGTTTACACCTCCCCGGATATCCGGCGGAAAGATCCGGGCTGGGCATCCGAAGACGGGGCCAAGCGGGTGGGCATCCGTGAGCTGATACTCAAGATTCCGGGTGGGAAGGCGCTGATCCTCAAAGGATTCGAAGCATACAATTTCTTTGTTGAAGCCAGCCAGGCCCTGGGTGCCCGGGGCGCAAAGATAGACGCATTTTGTTTCTGCGGCCGGTGGCGTGGGCATGTGGTGGTTTACCGGATTGATTTGAAAACCGGTAAAGTGATCAAGCGCCTGGCCCGGGATGGCCAGGAATATTTTGGATCTGCTACCCGGGGGTGGCGGATGGGCCTCATGGGTGAAAAAGCAGAGAGTGGCTTATGTCTTTTGCAATAACAGAGTGGAATCTGAATCCAAACCGGAACTGGTATGCCGTAATCTCTGATTCCGGAGCCGGCATCCAGGTGGAACTGTATACCACCCAGGCCAATGCTGAGGCAGGCACCAACCTGGTGGCGTCCGGTGCCGGGGGATACGGCACCGGCACCCAGATCACCCTGGCCATGGCAGATGGCGGAACACCGGAAATTTCCCTGTTCAACGCGGACCTTGATTATCATGTTGCGGTGACCGGCGGATCCGGGGATGCCCAAAAAATATTTCATGTTGCTCCTTTTGTGGACCTGGACGAGATCAGCGACGGCATATACAAGTCCACTGCCTTGATTCAGGCCCGGGCGCTGTATGAAATCAACTTGCATACCCATATTGCGAAGGATAGCTCCATTGACCTGGCCGGTCCGTTCCCGGGTATTGCTGTGGGGGATGTCCTGCAGATCCAATCCGACAGAAGAAGTCTTGATGTTTTGGCAACCGTCACCGAAACCGTAGTCACCGGGACCCCGGACAGTCTTACAGCCCAGGTGGAAACCAGTGAGTATGTTGACATGCTGTACAATGGTTGAAGTCTTAAAGCAATTCAGACCTGATCAATCTGCGGGTGTTTACAGCTACGGATCGGTGATTTCTGTGGCATCCGGTGGGATCGTTGGAATCAGAACCACATCCGGGCTTGAGTTGTCTCTCCGGGACACCAGCCAGGCTTACGCGGTTGGGGATCAGCTGGTGCTTGGCAAAAAAGATAAAAATTTGAACAGCGTTTTTATCATCCGCAAGATCGATAGAATATGCCGGTCAGCCGTGAACGTGGTGATATTAGAAGGGCAAGGATAATAAGAAAAAAATAATACATTAAATGTATCGGGATTTAACGATGAAACAACGATTAACAGAGTGGGGCGAAGACATTGTTGGTGGTCTGGTGGGCTGTTTGTGTTGGTTCACCCCTGCGCATTGCGATGGTTTGGCGAAGGTAATTGCGCTACTTATCGGCATTATAACACTTTTTTTCATAACCCTACCCAAAGCATGGATGACAATTAAAATGTATAGGAGTGGACGTGAAAAGTAAAATTTACCAGTCCGAAAAAGTCGAAAACAAAGACCGTAAATTCGGGGAAAATCCATATTATTTCCCGGCCATGATGCACGATATAAACGGCAGCCAATTCCCGGCACTTTTTACCAATGACCAGATCCAGGTTGCAATAGACCGCGCAACTAGGAACCCTGAAGACATAGAAACAAAATCATTTCTTGAACGAATTTTTGGAGTGTGAAAAATGAATTTTCTCAAAACAAAACTTGGCAAGGCCATCCTTGGCTTTATTGTCGCGCTTGGCGTGTTGGCTGGAACGCTGCTAAATGAGACTGACACCACGTCTGTAGATGTGCCTGCTGTTTATGAATCGCAGCAAGTAGGAGGATGACATGAAAACATTTCTCTATATTATTTTGTGCCTGTCGTTTGTCGGGTGCGTGCCTGCTATGCAGCCCGTGTCATTGGTGCATAATGAGCGACCTTACACAAGCACGCCAGTCGCTCAGCATGGGCCTGTAAACCACAGTGGTAACCAGTTGGCAGGAATCAATAACCATGGAACCATGATGGTTTATGTCAATTCCCCTGGGCACTCCCCGGCAGGACCCATGAACTC
>QKDP01000256.1 GCA_003252055.1 Desulfobacter postgatei
GCCATAGGAATCGGTGTCAATATTAAATGCCCTGGTCATCCGGGTTAAAGAGTCGATGAAAACTACGGCATTTTCGCCGATTTCCGTGCATCTGATGGCCGTGTGCATCGCAAGGCGGGTCATCCTCATGTGTTGGCCGATTTGCTGGTCAGCAGAAGAATACAGCACATGAGCGTCTGTCAGCCCTCTTTGAAAATCGGTAACTTCCTCAGGCCGTTCATCCACAAGAAGGACAAATACCTTGGCATCAGGGTGGTTGACGACCACAGAATTGGCCATGTGCCTTAAAATAGTTGTTTTCCCGGATTTTGGCGGGGCGATAATCAGACCGCGCTGCCCCATACCGATGGGGACTATCAGATCTAAAGCTTTTCCTGTAAGGTCATCGGGCCCCTGGGCAAGATGGTACCTTTCAAATGGATTGATGCTGACCTGTTCCTGGAGCAGTGGCGTTCTTATGAATTCGTCAAAGGGAAGATTGTTGATGGTCTCAATACGTATGAGGGCTACGTTTACATTCTGCGGGCTCTTTTTTTCTCCATAGCCCTGAATAAAACTGCCTTCTCTGAGATTAAGCTTGCGTATCAGGCTGTTGGGTACATAGGGATTTTCGGGCTTGGGCTGGAAGTTTTCTTCAATATTCCTTAGAAAACCAAAACCCTTGTCCATGATTTCCAGATATCCCTGAACAGGTTCCATTGTCGACTCCTAATTTATACTTTTGCTGCTGACATTATAAATCAGGGTATCTGGACTTGCGATGTTCCCTGTTCTATTCTGATTATTGTCAGGAAAAAAGGTGATAAGATTTTGCATTAAAATTTTCTATAGCATCTAAATTACACATCGAACGTTAACTATACCAATGTCGCCATGATTTTGCAAGGATTTGATTGAATTTTTAAGCGAATGCTTAGATAAAATAAAAAAGAATAATTTTGCTTGACACCCATATTGGTACTTGATATAACCACTGCTGTCTCGGGCGATTAACTCAGCTGGGAGAGTGCAAGCCTTACAAGCTTGAAGTCGCAGGTTCGATCCCTGCATCGCCCACCACAGAAGGTAAGTTACGGGGGTGTAGTTCAGTTGGTTAGAACGCTAGCCTGTCACGCTAGAGGCCGCGAGTTCGAGTCTCGTCACTCCCGCCACAATAAGAGCAAAGGGCTTTTGAGGAAACTCAAAAGCCCTTTGCTTTTTGAAGTAGAAATCAGAACAAAAAAAACGGCCATGGAGAAAAAAATTCTCGATAGCCGGGTAAGGTTAAATAATTATAATTAGGCGTTAGAATCTGTCAGGGCTTCAATAATCGCAGTTCCCATTTCTTTGGTATTGACAGCATTCTCTTTTTTATCGGTCAGGTCGGCGGTGAGAATTCCTTTCTCCAGAACATTGGCAATTGCTGCCTCAATGGCGTCCGCGGCCTGGGTTTCTCCAAAGGTATACTTAAGCATCATGGCTGCGGACAGGATCTGGGCAATGGGGTCGGCGATACCTTGGCCTGCTATATCCGGGGCAGAGCCACCGGCCGGTTCATAAAGGCCGAATTTTTTTTCATTCAGACTGGCCGAGGGCAACAGTCCCATTGACCCTGTAAGCATGGCACACTCGTCGGATATAATATCACCAAACATATTTCCGCATAACATCACATCAAACTGATGTGGGTTGCGGACAAGCTGCATGGCTGCATTATCAACGTAAATATGCTTTAAGGTGACATCGGGATATTCTTTAGCTATTTCGGTAACAATTTCCCGCCACATAACCATGGTGGTCAATACGTTGGCCTTGTCCACAGATGTTACGAGGTTACGCCTTTTCCGCGCGGCCTCAAAAGCCATTCTGGTAATACGCTCTATCTCAAATCTGGAGTAGACCATGGTGTCAAAGGCGGTTTCTTCAGGTCCGGAGCCTTTCCGCCCCCTGGGTTTACCAAAATATAGCCCGCCTGTAAGTTCCCGAACGCATAAAATGTCAAAACCGTCTTTTACAATTTCCGGCTTCAGGGGAGAGGCCGATGCAAGGGTCGGGAATATTTTGGACGGCCTTAGGTTGCAGTATAAACCGAAGTGCTTGCGCATCGCCAGAAGCGAGGCGCGTTCAGGTTGTTCTTCGGGCGGCAGGTGTTCCCATTTAGGACCTCCCACGGAACCAAACAAAACAGCATCGCTTTGTTCACACAATGCCAAAGTCGATTCCGGCAATGCTTTACCATGATTATCAATGGCTGCCCCTCCCACATCTGCATATTCAAAGGCCAGTTCAAAATCAAAAATACCTGCAGCCTTATCAAGCACTCTGATTGCCTGTTCCATGACCTCCGGACCAATACCATCTCCGGAAAGTACAGCAACTTTGTTCAATGTTTTGCCTCCTATTAAATTTATAAATAATAAATTAAATTAAGATATACTGGAATATTTAAAATATGGCAAGAACAATAATTTGAAATAGAACCTATCTATAAACCTGTGTTTGAACGAAAAATTACCCAGATGCAAGGCGCAGATGGGTGACTTTTCGTTCAAACACATAAAAAAAAGGGACTGGTTAAACAACCAGCCCCTTTCCATCAATTATGCAGCTTAAAAGCTATTTTCTGTTGGCGTAATCAGCATAGCCCATGGCAACCGTACGGTAAACAATGTGGGCCATTTTTGAAAACGGCAGGAACATAAACAATTCGAAAATGGCAATCAGGTGAATCCAGTAAAAGAAGTAAGAAATCCATGCCACGCCGGCCAGGCGGGCCATTTCTGTGAGCATACCGGAAAGCCCTAAGGCGAAGACAACAATAAGAATAAACCAGTCTTTATAGGCTGTAATTTGTGTCTTATTGGTCAGTCTGTTCTTGATCATCATGCCTGAACCAATAACCAGGGAAACACCAGCAATATTGGCCAGCCATTTGATGGGGTTAAGCTGGGGATAGGGGCCGGCATAACCGCCTACGTAAAGCATGATGCCGCATACTGCAGTTACAATTGCAAGGCCGATAAAGGCGAAAAGCACCATCATATGCGGTGTAGAACGATCTTTATTGGCTTCACACTGGTTGAATTTATCATGTTTCAACACCATGGGTATAACATTGATAACAGACTGTAAAAGGGCTTTGTAATCAAGGCTGGTTTTGTCTGTTTTGCCTTCAAGAACTGCATTGTCATGAATGTCGACAATAAAGCGTTTCAAAGCAAGAAAGAAAACAACCGTCGCAAAAATAGCGATAGGAACAAAGGTCATATCCACAAACCAGGTGGATACAAAGTTAGAATGGGCAATAACATGTTCTGCGCCTTCATGGGCATGGGACCAGTGAAGGCGTCCGCCAAGGGCATCGCCGAACAGGAAATGGAAAATTTTTTCCATGATGCCGCCGAAGGCAGTGGTGATAATGGCAAGCAGCGCAAACCAGGCTGCAGGGATGCCAAGCAGAAGCGGCAGTTTGGACGGATCGTTTACTGCCTTGGCAAGGGCTTTGGGGGTTGCGTATTCAGTGATGGCTGCAGAGCGGACAGCTGCCAGTACATCACCGGGGGCTGCGCCCCGGGGACACAAATCCGTGCAGTCACCGCACTGGTGGCACAGCCAGATGTCAGCGTTGCCGATCAGTTTGTCTTTAAGCCCCCAAGAGGCAGCAATCATTTCCTTTCGGGGGAAGGGGCTGTCTTCAGGTGCAATGGGGCAGGCCACGGAACATGTGGCGCATTGGTAACATTTTTTCAGGGTTTCTCCACCAAGACCTCTAATCTCGGCAATAAATCCCAGATCTGGTTGGGGAATATAATTGGCACTCATAGTAGATACCTCCATTAGGTTTGTATGCCGCAGTTAGAATCCTTTGAACGGGTTCGGGCCAAGTGCGTCCACTTCTTCAACAAAGTCGTTGATGATCTGGGGCAGTTTGTCATATTCATCAATGGCGACTTCCGCAAATGCCACGCGCTCATTTTCAAGGGCCAGAGAGGCGAGAGCATCACCGATCTTTTTCACGCGGACTTCAGCAAGTTCGGAACCTTTGACAAAATGGCACTGGTAATCATCGCCTTTTTTGCACCCGATGAGGATAACACCGTCAATACCCTGGGCCAGTGCGTCCTTGATCCAGATGGTGTTGACGGAACCCAGGCAGCGAACCGGAATAAACCGGACATCAGGAGAGTAATCCACATGGTTCATACCCACTATATCTAATGCCGGGTATGCATCGTTTTCACATACCAGGGCCAGAAAGCGCAGGGGTGGTTCAGAATAGTCTTCCTCAGACGGAACGCTGATGGCCTTGACCTGGGAACCGATACTGTCAATGGTGTAATCTGCAAAGGAGATAATACGTTCCGGGCAGGCACCCATGCAGGTACCGCAGCGGCGGCAGCGTGTGGGATTGGCTTTTGGGGTTCCTCTGGCATCATCATCCAGGGCACCGAAGGGGCATTCAACTGTACAGCGTTTGCACTGGGTGCATCTCTGGAAGAAGAAGTCCGGGTAGGTCATGTCACCGGAACGGGGATGAACAGCCATGCCGCGGTTGGCACTTTCAATACACTGGATTGCTTTCAGTGCGGCACCGGCAGCGTCTTCCATGGACTCTTCGATGGTCATGGCCCGGCGCACGGTACCGGCTGCGTAAATACCGGTTCTCTGGGTTTCATAGGGGAAACAGATATAGTTTGAATCAGCATACTGGCCGAAAATGTCATTATCCCTGAACCCGGGGCCCTGGCGGTAGGCCAGGTTGATGACCGGATTGTCTTTGGTGGCTGGAACCATGCCGCTTGCCACAACAACCATGTCGGCTTTAATAACCATGCTCTCACCCAGCAGCGTATTTTTAGCGGTCACCATCAGTTCTGAACTTGTGGCAGTAACGTCGGTAACCGCACCCTTGGTCAGGAAAATACCGTCATCCTGCTGCATGGCTTTGTAAAAATATTCCTGCAGGCCGGGGGTTCTCATGTGCTGATAAATCACATAGGCCTTGCCGTCAGCATAGTCTTCCCTGACATAACGGGCTTGTTTCAAAGCAACCATGGAGGTTACGGCACCGGTGTATTCAAAATCGCTGTCGTCTTCATCTTTGCCGGGAGACTGGATGAAGACCACGTTTTTGGCTGCCTTGCCGTCGGAGGGGCGCAGGATTTTGCCCTTGGCCGCAATCATTTCAAATTCGTCATTGGTGACCACATCGGGCTTGTCTATATCCAGGTGAGCATATGCTTCGCCTGCAAGGACATCTGGCCGCCAGCCCGCTGCCAGAACGACTGCGCCGTAAAGCTCTCCGTTGGGGTCAAGACTGAGGATGTCTTCTTTGCCTTCATTGTATTTCAGGTATTTTTCATGGGCAGCGTCTGCATCCAGTTCCTTGCCGTTTTCGTCAACCAGCTCTTCGGGGGGCAGCGGAAAGGGTACGTCAAAGGGGATCTTTTCACCGGGGTTTTTCATGGTTACGGTGAACTCACCGGGCTGCCCGGCAATACGTGCCACAAGGGTGTTGGTCCGCACATCAATGTTGGTGTTACCTTCAATGTCCTGGACAAGTGCTTCCACCACAGGCGCCTGAAGGGTTTCAAAGGGAGCCTGAACAGGCATCTGACGGCGCAGTTTGGCGGCATATCCGCCAAGGGCGGAAGTCTTTTCTACGATGGTCACCTGATAACCGGCTTTGGCAGCATCAAGGGCTGCAGACATACCGGTTACGCCGCCGCCGATAACCAGCACCTTTTTGGAAAAGGATTGTGTCTGGTAGGGCTCGGGCAGTTTGACTTTTTCCAGGCGGATCATGCCCATTTTGATATAATCCTGGGCTTTCATCTGGATCCGGTCAAAGCTTTCTCCATCATCTTTCTGCTCTTCGGTCAGGGCAGGGTAGGTTTCCCGGGAATGGGGCCACACAACACCTTCCCTTAAATTGGCCCGTTCAATAATGCATCCGGGGAAGTTAAATACATCAAAGTTCACCCGGCGGGAACAAGCGCCGATAACCATGGCGTTTACCTTGCCCTCGTCAATATCCTTTTGAATAAGTTTAACACCTTCTTTGGAGCACAGGAAGGGGTGGGTGGTGCAGTTGACGCCCTCGTCGCCCGGGACACCGGTTAACGCTTCCATGTCCAGTGTGTCGCCGATGCCACAGCCTGTGCAGATATATACGCCGTATTTTTTATCCATGGTTCGTTACCTCCTCAGAGTCTGAATGGCTTTAAGGGCCATGCCGGTTGCATTCTGGTTGGATGTCACAACATCGGCCGGTTTATTGGCACACCCTGCGGCAAACAGGCCGCCTTTGGAAAAGTCATTGATAATAAAACCTTCGTCATCAAAGGTCAGATCCGCTGCGGGCTTATCAACGGCGCAGGTGGGCTGCATTCCGGTGGCCAGCACCAGCATGTCAACGGTCTGTCTGATTTTTTCCCCTGAGATGGTATCTTCGGCCACAAGATTGATGTTGCCGGTGCCGCTCTCTTCACTGACTTCTGCAACCTTGCCTTTGACAAAAAATACGTTTTCATCCTCTTTGAGTTTGGCATAGAAGTTTTCGTATTTTCTGCCGGGGGTCCGCAGATCAATATAATAAATGTAGATTTTTGCATCCGGATACTGGGCTCTGATATATGTGGCATGTTTTAAGGTTGCCAGACAGCAGATATATGAGCAGTAGGGCAGATGGTTCTCATCCCTGGAACCTGCACACTGGGCAAAGGCAATAGTTTCCGGTGCCTTGTCATCGGACGGGCGGAGGATTTTACCTTCAGTGGGGCCGTTGGATGAGGCCAACCGTTCCAGCATCATGTTGGTGATGATGTTCTGGTACCGGCCAAAGCCAAGATTGTCAATGCGGGTGGCATCATAGGGCTGCCATCCGGTGGCGAATACAACGGCACCGACTTTCAGGTCGAATGTGCTTTCTTCCATGCTAAAATCAATGGCGTTATATTTGCAGGCTTCCTTGACCTTTCCCCGGTCGTCGTTGCCCATGGCCGGATCCATAACATACCGCTGGGGGAAGGCCATGTTGTGGGGCAGGTATGCGGCTTTGCGTCGATCCATACCAAAGTTGAATTCATTGCTGATTTCAGTTTCGCACACTTTTTCACATTCACCGCAGCAGGTGCAGTTGCTGTTTACATACCGGGGTGCGGTTTTTACGGTAACGGTGTAATCTCCGGGCGTGCCGTCAACCTTCTGGACCTCGGAAAGCGTGTACACCTTGATGTTCTTGTTATCTTTGAGGCGTCTGTAATTGATTTCAAGACCGCAGGTAGGCGGGCAGAGTTTGGGGAAGTAGTGCTTGAGCTGGGTGACTCTTCCACCAAGGGAAGCTTCCTTTTCAATCAGGAAGACTTCGTAGCCCACTTCGGCAGCTTCCAAAGCGGTTGTCAGGCCGCTGATTCCACCACCAACCACCATAATGCTTCCACTTACCGGGGCTGAATTTTCTGTAGTCATGCTGTCCCTCCGTGCATTTAAGTTATGTAGTTGTGTTGTGTATTAAGTTCCAAATCTTTGTATGCCGGATCCTGGCAAAACCAATTATATCCGGTTTAAGCCCGGGGCGGCATCCTGATCTCCTTATTTATAAGACTGCAAATTAACCTATAACGCGTTCGCTTGCAAGCTTGCAAAAAAGGAGACAGGGCCGGGCAGGCATAATCTGAAAAACCTCCAGGCACCGGTAAGCCGGCACCTGGAGGTTCATATCAAGACATCCTTAGGTTAAAACGTCTTACCCTACTAGTCGGAGATGATTTTATGGTAGGGTTCTTTTTTCAGGGTCCACTCGTTGGTCTTCTTGTCATAAGAAGAGTTTACAAAGCAGAACCATTCTTCGTCATTCTGGCCCATGAAGTCGCCTCTGTAGTAGAAACCAGGGAAGCGGGATTCTTCACGGAACTGGATATGACGGGTGTGAGCCTGAACTGTGTAGAGACGATGGATAATTTCCCATGCTCTGAGCAGTTCATGCAGGTCACCGGCAGCAATTTTCTCAAGGTCTTCACGGAACATTTCGAACAGGTCCATGAG